>JBGQGR010000059.1:0-9598 GCA_041497495.1 Anaerolineae bacterium
GATCTCCTGCACGAAACCCGTCGCCGACACGAGCGATGAATCTTTGAGCATGGCGATGAATTCATTGCCGGTCGGCGGCACGACGAAGCGCAGCGCTTGCGGCAGGACAATGCGGCGCATCATCTGTCCATTGGTCATGCCCAAGGCCAGTGCCGATTCACGCTGGCCTTTGCTCACGCTCGAAATTCCGGCGCGGAAAATCTCGCTCATGTACGCGCCATAGTTTAAGGACAAAGCCACCACACCTGCTACGAAGCCGGGCAGCGGCTCAAAACCTAACTGCGGCCAGGCTAGAAAGAAAAAGAAGATTTGTAGATACAGTGGTGTGCCGCGAATCAGCGAAGTATAGAAAGTTGCCGCAGCATATACCGGCGAGAAGCGCGACAGGCGCGCTATAGCGGTGACCAGCGCCAAGATGCTGGCAAAGATAATGGACAAGAAGGAGATGAGAATTGTTTGCGGCACGCCGCCGCTGATAAAGCCCGCCCACTCGTTGATGAATTCCTGATCCATCGTGATCGTTTTGATGTGGATCGGGCCAAGGTCGATCTTGACGCCGCTGAACAGAAAGACGAGGAACAGGAAGAAGACCACCCACCAACCGGCAACTTTCAGCGTGAAGTTGCGTTGGTTGCGATCCTGCTGTTTCAGAATGCGCTGGGCTTGGGTGTTGCTGTCGGCCATGTGCGTTGTGGTCATCGCGTGGTCTCCGGGCCGCAGGGTGCGGTCGGGCTGATCGGATCGATCGAGAAAACGGTCAGGCCAAAAATAAATACCAACAGGCTGCGGCGGCCTTGGCCGCCGCAGCCTGATCGAAAACTTGTTTACGGCGCGGTTGTCAGATCAGCACTAAACCATTTCATCGATGACGCTTTGAGCGTGCCGTCAGTATGCATGGCGGTGATCGCTTTGCTGATCGCATCCAGCAAACTCTTGGTGTCTTTCGAAGCCTTCTTATCGATCGCGACCGCGAGATTCTCGACGAAGGCCGGGCCGCCCAGTTTCACGACCGGAATACCCTTCGCAATGGATGCATCGACGACGGTGCCGGAAGTCAGGAAGGCTGCGAAATCTTTGCGGCCGGCCTGAATGGATTGCGCGCATTCTGCATCGGTTTCCAATGAGACGACTTGCACTCCCATCGGCGCTGGCGCTTTGATATCGGAATCAGGGATCCCCAGTTTGCCGTTGAGATAATCTTCATAGGTGGTAGAGGATCCAACGCACACCGGCCTGCCATTCAAGTCCGCCAGGGTGTTGATGCCGGAATCTTTAGCGACCGCAAATTGCGCCGGCGTGAAATAGTAACCGGGCGAGAAGAACAAAACTTGCTGGCGTGGCTTGGTGATCGTCATCGAGCCGACGCTGACGTCCCACTGTCCGCCCCAGCTGCCGGCGGTGATGGTATCCCACGTCGGTGTGACGAAACACGCTTCAACGCCGAGGCGCTTCGCCACTTCGGCAGCCGTGTCGATGTCAAAGCCTTCGAGTTGGCCGGCGGTCAATTGATCGGCGGCACATTTGGTGTTCGCTGCGCGCTGACCAGCAGCGACCAATGAAGATTGCGGCGCATAGTTGGGATCGGTCGAGATGCGGATGGTGCCGCGCGTTTTGATCTGGCCGAGCAGATCGTCGGCGGTAGCTTGCTGACAGGCTGCTAACAGCAGCGACAGCAGCACCACAAAACTCAAAACAAGTGAAAGACGTTTGCGTGACGCAGACATGTTTCTCCTCCTGAAATGGAACGATGGGTCGAGCGAAAGCCGCTCAGACAAATTGCCGCGCAACAAACTGCCTTGCTGATAGTGCAAACATCACCCCTTTTCCATGGCATGCCCAGGATCAGAATGTTCGCATTGTAGCACAAAGCCAGTGATGTGTTAAATTTGGCAAGTGAATCGTCGGGTTGCAAGCTGATGATAGTAATAATTAAAGTTGACTGGCAAAGGCTTGGACGACTTCGTTGTAGGTATCGGGCTTATCGAGATTCGCCAAATGTCCGGCCTCGGGAATATTGACTAAGGTGCTGTGTGCCATCGCTTTATGCATCGCTTCGCTTTCATTGGGCGGGATAACCACATCCGCCGAGCCGGTGATGATCAATGTTGGAAATTTGATGCTCGCTAAGAGCGGAGTTCGATCGGGCCGGGCGGCCATGCCGCGCAGTGCCGATGTAACTGTCGTCGATCGCTGGCGTGACATCATGCTGTGCACGAACGTCGCTGTTTCCGATTTGGCATCCGGCCCCAACATCTTCGGCGCCATCCCATCGACGACCACGTCGGTCGAGCCCGTTTGCTCGATCTTGATCGACGTGTCCAGGCGGCCCTGTCGCCCGGCGTCCGTATCTGCCCCTGCTTTGGTATTCGATAAGATCAAACCCTTAACCCGATCGGCATACTTGGCGACGAAGGCCAGCGCAATGTAGCCGCCCATCGATAGGCCGCACACAACCACTTGTTTGACGTTGAGTGAATCCAGCAGCGCTTTCATATCTTCCGCGTACAAGTCCATCGTCACTGCTTGACCATCCGTATCACTCGATTGGCCGAAGCCGCGCAGATCGGGCGCAATGACGCGGCAGACTTTTTGCAGAGCGTTGACCTGCGGTCCCCACATCGATCGATCGAGCGGAAAGCCGTGAATGAATAGCAGCGGTGTGCCGTTGCCGAGATCATCGAATTCCAGGCTGATACCTTGACGCGTGTATTTCATGACTGACTCCTTAATGTGGAATGAGCCCGATTATACCATTCGAGGAAAGGCTGAGGGATGAAGGGGAAAGATGAATGAATCTGATCGCGTTAATCGCCGATCGGGATTTCTGCTTCGCGTCTCGAACGCGATAATCTCAGCAGTGAATCGACAGCGGTCTGCCTGCCCTAGGTGCGCAGCGGATAAGGTCGTCCTCGGTCTGTGGTCGATCAGTGTATGGTATAATTCGCGCTTGAACTTGGCAGCTATGATTCAATTGAGCGAACGCTATGGCTTTTAATCCTCTGAACGCAATTTTCGGCCTATTTTCCCTTGATCTAGGCATCGATCTCGGTACGGCCAATACGCTGGTCAACGTGCGTGGCAAAGGCATTGTGCTGAACGAACCGTCGTGGGTGGCGATCGATAAGCGCACCAAGCGGCCGCTCGCCATCGGTGCGGAAGCCCGCGAGATGGTTGGCCGCACGCCGGGCAATATCGTGGCGATTCGGCCTATGCGCGACGGCGTCATCAGCGATTTCGAAATTACTGAAGCGATGTTGGATTACTTCATTAAGAAGGCGCACACTCAGATGTTTCCGCTGATCGAACCGCGCCCGCGCGTGGTCGTGGGCATTCCCAGCGGTGTGACCGAAGTCGAACGGCGCGCCGTGTATGATGCCTGTATGTCCGCCGGTGCGCGCGAAGCGTATCCGATTGAAGAACCGATCGCCGCGGCAGTGGGTGTCGGTCTGCCGATCATGGAAGCGCGCGGCAGCATGGTGATCGATATTGGCGGCGGTACGACCGAAGTGGCCGTGTTCTCGCTCGGCGGGGTGGTGCTGTCCCGATCGATCCGCGTGGCTGGCGACGAACTTGACGAGGACATCATGCAGTACGTCCGCCAGAAGTATAACCTGCTTATTGGCGAGCGCATGGCAGAGCGCTGTAAGATCAACATCGGCTCGGCCTACCCGCTGCCCGAAGAAAAGATCATGACGCTGCGCGGCCGCAGTATCTTGACGGGCTTGCCAGAAATTGTCGATGTGTCCAGCATTGAAATCCGCGAAGCAATGGCGACATCCGTCGGGTTGATTGTCGATCTGGTCAAGTCCGCACTAGATGCGACCCCGCCGGAAGTAGTGGCCGATCTGATGGAGCAGGGTATCGCGTTGGCCGGTGGCGGTGCATTACTGCAAGGACTGGCGCAGCGCTTGAGTGAAGAGATCAAGGTTCGCGTATGGGTTGCGCCAGATCCGCTGACCGCCGTGGCGTTAGGCTGCGGCAAGCTGCTGGAGAATCTCGATCAGCTGCGCAACATCTTGCAGAGCGTCGATCGCGGTCGACGGCGCATCGGCGCTCCCGTCGGCGCGTGATCATTCGCGGTAAGTGAACAGTTGATGCTAGAGGTTGGAGGTTAGATGTTAGAGGTTGGATGGCTTGACCCAACTTTCAACGTCTAACCTCCAATTGCTAATAGTTGCCAATGTCTAACTTCCATCTTCCAACACCTGCCCTGCTCCGTCATACGACGGTGCAAGGGCCTCTAATTTCCAATACTACATGAACCGAACTCGATCCCGATTGCCACTGTTGATCTTCACGCTGATCGCGATCGGCCTGCTGTTGCTGCATGAAGGCGGACAGCTGCAGCCGATCGAGGATGCGGCGCAGACCGTGCTTGGTCCGATCGAGCGCGCGGTGTCCAGCCTGTTCAACGGCATCGGAGATTTGTTCGGCGCGGTCCGCGATCTGCGCGACTTGCGCGATCGCAACGCCCAACTCGAAAAAGCCAATCAAGATTTGCTGACTGAAAACGCTCGGCTTAAAGGCCTTGAAGGTGAAAACACCGCGCTGAAGGCGCTGCTCAACTTCACCCAAGAAAATCCGGCATATCAAAATCAAACGGCGGCCGTCATTGGCCGCGATCCCAGTCCTTACGTCCGCTTCATCACGATCAACGCCGGTTCGCATGAAGGCCTGAAACCCGGTATGCCGGTGGTGACGGCCGGCGGCACGTTGATTGGCCGGATCGATCAAGTCAACTTGCGATCAGCCAAAGTGCAGCTGCTCAACGATCCGTCGAGCGCGGTGAATGTCAGACTGCAAACATCGGGCGTGACGGGTTTGGCGATCGGCGCGTCGGACGGTTCGCTGCTCATGCAATATATTCCGCTCGATGCGACGCTGAATCAGAATGATATTGCCTTGACCAGCGGGCTGGGTGGCAACTTGCCGCGCGGTTTGGTCGTCGGGCAGGTAAGTTCGATCGAGAAGCGGGCTGCCGATTTGTTTCAATCGGCCAGATTGACACCCGCCGCGGATTACGATCGGCTCGACGTGGTGCTGGTGATTACTAACTTTGTCCCGATCGATGATACTGCCCCAACGCCCACACCTGCGCCAACACCCTAACTATCTTCCAGCATCCTGGGCGGCGCACTGAACTCGTTGAGGTCAATGCAAAGTCGAAGGACGCGATCTTACTTAAACATGGCCACACCAACTGCACCTCAAACAACCCAGCGACACGCTTCACGGCTGATGATCGCTTTAGTCATCACGCTGCTCTTCGTCGTGATCGAAGTGTGGGCCGGATTGCAATCGAACAGCCTGGCTTTGCTCACCGATGCGGCGCATAACTTCACCGATGTGTTAGCCATTGCGCTGAGTTGGTACGCGTTACGATTGACAGCGCGCGCGGCGCATTCGGGCAAGACGTTTGGTTATCATCGCGCGGGCATTTTGGCGGCATTCATCAACTCGACCACGCTCGCGCTGATCTCGATCGGGATTTTTGTGGAGGCCGTTCAGCGCATCAATCAACCACTGCACGTTGATGAGAACACATTGATTGTTGTGTCGATCATCGCCTTCATGGTCAATGCCGGTACGGCATTATTGGTGATGCGTGGCAGCCGCAACGATCTCAACCTGCGCAGCACCTTCATCCACTTGACGGGCGATGCGCTGGCGACATTAGGCGCAGTCCTGGCCGGCATTGGCATCAAGCTAACCGGCTGGCAAGTGCTCGACCCGATTGCCAGTATCTTGATCGGTGTGTTGATCCTGCGCGGGGCGTGGAGTATTCTGCGCGAAACGATCGAGATTCTGCTGGAAGGCACGCCGCGTGATATTGACATCGACCAGCTATTGGGCGAGCTGCAGCAGGTGGCGGGTGTGCGCGGTGTCCATGACCTGCATGTGTGGAGCATTAATCACAGCATGCGCGCGCTCTCGGCGCATATTTTAACGGATGACATTCCCATTAGTTCCGGCGCGGCCTTGCAGCAGCAGATCAACACGCTGATCGCCCAACGCTATGGCATCAGCCATGCGACATTGCAACTTGAGTGCGTCGGCTGTGAACCTGATCTGTTGTATTGCGACCTCAAGCTGAATGAGCAATCGATAGAATCGAATCAGCGATCCGGCGATAAGCCATCCGCTAAATTTAAAATCAGAAATCACAAATTCCTTTGAGCCTCTACTTCACAATTCCCTTTCTAGCCTTACTGGCGATCTTTCAAGCCACTGCCGCGCTGCAAATCTCCATCGCGTCCGGTCATCCT
This sequence comes from Anaerolineae bacterium, assembly GCA_041497495.1. Classification (GTDB taxonomy): domain Bacteria; phylum Chloroflexota; class Anaerolineae; order Fen-1058; family Fen-1058; genus JBGQGR01. Next base: position 6,267 of record JBGQGR010000059.1, read on the forward strand.
GATCTGTTGCTGCTGTGCGTCATGTCGTGGGAGTTGGTGCAGGCGCGTGGCGAAGGTTATTCCTGGGCTTTGATCGGCGGTATCGCGCTCGATCTGTTGGGCGGCGGACCGTTTGGCGCATCGATCCTCGGCTTGTTGGCCGTGACGCTGGTCGCGGACTGGTTGGGTGGCGGCCTGTTCCGCGATCGAGTGGCTTTACCCCTGATTACAGCCTTAGCGGGCACATTCGCGTTTCATGGCGTATACTTGATCGTGTTGACACTGTTTGGCTGGAAGATCGATATCTTCGATGCGATCGTGCGGGTAATGCTGCCGTCCGCATTGATCAATATGATCCTCAGCCCGATCGCTTTTCGTTTGATATCGGCACTGCATCGACGGGTCAATCCGCCGGGCCTATCTTGGTAGAACTTTCGCTTAACCGTCAGTTCGAGCGCTTATGGCGAGAAATCTAGCCGGCTATTAGCCTGCCGTGATCATCGGTAAGAGATTTCTCACTGCGTTCGAAATGACAAGCTAAAGATCCAACAAAGATTTGCATGAACACAACCACTCGACAACGTTTCTCTAATCCGCGCATTGTGGTCCTGCTCGCCGCGTCGTTGGCGATCTTGGCGCTGTTTGTGCTGCGCTTGTGGGATTTGCAGATTGTTCGGGGCGCAGACTTTCGCGCGTTGGCCGATCAGAACCGCTTTCGCTTGGAAACCGTCGATGCGCCGCGCGGCATTATCTACGATCGCAATGGCACGCCGCTGGTGCGCAATGGTCCCAGTTTTGAAATCCAAATCATTCCCGCGTATCTGCCGGACGATCCTACAGCCGAGCACGCCGTCTTTCAGTATTTGTCGGGTATGCTAAACCTGCCGATCGAATCGCAGCCGATCCAAACTTCGGATGTGGTGCCGATGGATCGCGGCGCGGTCAGTTTAGCGAACACGCTCCGCTTCATGCTCGATCGATTGCGGGAAAAGATCGAAGTGCGCGGCTGCTGCATCAAAGACATTGTCGATGAAGTGCGCGGCCCTGCGCCGTATTCGCCTGTTACCATTAAGTCCGGCGTCGATCGAGATGTGGCACTGCGCATCGCCGAACAAGCCAACGATCTGCCCGGTGTGCGAGTGCATGTGGCCTCCGTCCGCGAATATATCTCCGGTACGGTTATGTCCGACATCGTCGGTTATATGCGCCGCATTTCTGCCGAAGATTTAGCCACATTGCCCACCGATGCGTATGATCCGTCATCGGATCGCATCGGCGCAGTCGGCGTCGAGGGACAATTTGAAGATGTCTTGCGCGGGCAAAAAGGCAAGCAGTATGTTGAAGAAGATGTCGTCGGTCGTCAAGTGCGGATCGTAGGGCAAGCGGATCCGATCGTGTCCGGGCAAAACATCCAGCTCACCATCGATTTCGATCTGCAGCAATTCGCTCAACAAGCGCTGCAAGACGAGATCGATTATCTCAACACCTATGCCGGTCATATCGTCACACAACAAGGTGTGGTCGTCGCCATGAATCCCAAGACCGGCGAAATTCTGGCGATGGTCAGTCTGCCCACCTACGACAATAACATTTTCTCCAGTTCATTTATCAGTCAAACCGTGCTCGATCAACTCCAGAACGATCCGTATCTGCCGCAGTTGAACCATGCGATTCAAAGTGTGTATCCACCCGGCTCGACTTTCAAAATTGTTCCGGCCTCAGCGGCTTTGCAAGAAGGTGTCCTGACGCCCAAGACGATCATCTACGATCCCGGCGCGTTGGTTATTCCCAATCAATATTTCCCGGACGATCCGCGTCAAGCGCAGACGTTTGTCTGTTGGCTGCGCAGCGGACATGGCGAGGAAAATATCGTGCAGGCTTTGGCGCATTCGTGCGACGTGTTCTTCTATGAAGTCGCCGGGGGTTATCATGTCAAAGGCCAGACCGAATTTGAAGGCCTGAATGTCGATCGGTTGGGTAAGTACGCGCAGCTGTTCGGCTTCGGCGCGCCGACCGGGATTGATCTGATCGGTGAAACCGCCGGTTTCGTGCCCGATCCCATCTGGAAGCGTCGCGCCACCGGCGAGAACTGGTCGTTGGGCGATACGTATAACTTCGGCATCGGGCAGGGCTATCTCACGGCGACACCACTGCAAGTTTTGAATTCAATGGCGGCGATTGCGAACGATGGCATCTTGATGAAGCCGCAAGTTGTGAAAGAGATCACCGCCGATGATGGCCGCCCGATCAAAACCTTCAGTCCGCTGCCCATTCGCAAGATTCCAGTTAACTTTGAAAATATTCAGATCGTGCAGCAGGGCGTGGAAGCCGTCGTCAATTGGCCGGATGGCACGGCGATCAAAGCGCAAGTGCCCGGCGTGAAAATTGCCGGCAAGACCGGCACGGCCGAATACTGTGATGACCTTGCGCAAAAGAACGGCGAATGTTATCGCGGCCATGTCCCCGCGCACGCGTGGTTCACTGCGTATGCGCCAGCCGACGATCCGACGATCGCAATTGTGGTATTCATCTACAACGGCGGTGAGGGTTCGAGCGTGGCTGTGCCCGTGGCGCAAAAAATTCTGAAGCACTGGTTTGAACAGCATCCCCCTGCAGGTCCATAATGTCGATCTCTTCAGCCCAGATTCGATCTTCAACCGCTAACTCCAGGTGGCTGCTGATCGTTCGATCTTTTCTGCCGAGTGCGATCTGCGGATTTTTCCTCGCGCGATTTTTATACGAACTCGATCCGATCGGTTTATATTTATTGGGTGATTGGCCCGGCTCGATCGGTTTAGCTGCGCTGATCGTGCTGGCTGCCTTTGTTCTTCACACCGTTGCTCGGCGTCTCGGCATCTCGCTTGCTCGCCTTTCGTCAATACCGCTTTATTTGCCGTTCATCTATATCATCTGGCCGCAAGTCGATCTGCGCTTCGCTTTGATCTTGCTGCTCGGCTCGATCATTCTTGTAGCGCAAGCTGCTGTCTTGCGCTCCGATCGATCTTCGACATTCACGGTCGGCGCGATTGTGTTGATCATCTACTTGCTCACCCTCGGCGATCACGTTGGCCGCGCCGACACGTTCGAGTTTCAAGTTGTTGCCCCGCAGTTGGGCATTGCCCATCCCACCGGCTATCCGCTCTACATTCTGATTGGCAAACTCTTTTCATTTCTGCCGATCAATTCCATGGCGTGGCGAATCAATCTCACCTCAGCGGCCTTCGCCACCCTTGCGATTGTACTCATTTATCGGCTGATTGTTTCTTTGCTCAAACTCATCGAGCATCCAGAGCGGAATGCTAAACTCGAAGACCTCAGTACAAGTTTGAAGAATCCTGAGCGGGGCGACGAAC
>JBGQGR010000060.1:0-9578 GCA_041497495.1 Anaerolineae bacterium
CTGATTATAGCTGATCAACGCAACGAGCCGCCTCAGCAGCTGAGGCGGCTCGTTCGGAAGAGGATCGAATCGATCTACTTGGTCAGATTACAATCAAGACTGCTATCGCCGGTGATCACCACATGCAGTGTGTTGACGTTGTCGGGCATATCCAAAACGACATGGAAGGTGTAATCGAGATTCAATGGAAAACCGATGCTGTAATTGTAATCGTAGTGTACTGGCTCACCGCCGAACGGCACATTGCCGGTTAACGCGGATATCAATCCGCCGCCGAAGAGGCCGCTCACGGAAATGTTCAAATTCGAGCCGGACTTTGAGATGTCCGCCGACATGAAGCCGCCGCACGTTCCGCCGGACCACGAGCCTACATAGTGATCGATCTTCTCGCCGGGGCAGTTGCCCAAGAGGACGCAAGAAACGATAATTCCGCCCGGCGGTATAGCGACCAGCGTAACACCTGGACCGGGCGGCGCAGCGGTTGGTGGCACAGCAGTCGGTGCGGCAGTTGGGGCAGAGGTCGGCGGTGCAGGCACGACAATGACAACGGTCAGTCCGCCAAAGATGACGCCGTTGCTGGCTTTCAAGCGCCACTTGCCAATGTAGTTGGGCGAGCTGGGTGCGGCGGGCGCGGTCAAGTTGACGGAGATGTCTACATTCGCGCCGGGCGCGGTGGGATTGATCGGCACGCTGGCCGGGCCACTCATTTGATTGCCTTCGGCAAAGACTAATTGATAGCTGGCATCCCAATTACAAGTGCCGGTATTCTTCACTCGCCACGACTTAACGAAGGAAGCGCCGGGCGCCTCAATGGTGTTATCCGGGATCGTCAGATCGGCGACGAAGGCTGCGCTCAATACGCAACCGCCTGGCCCAGTGCCGCTGGGCGGAGTTTCAGTCGGCGGCGGCGGCGTGATAGTGGGTTGCACCACAACCGGTGCTTGAGTGGGCGCGTTCTGCGCAATGGGCGTGCCTTGTTGCGGTTGTTGCTGCGGTGGCACGACATTGTTAGAATTGCTGCCGCCCAGCGAACAAGCTAGGCTCACAACGATCAAAATGACAATCGCGGCTAAGAACGGATAACGCTGTTGCTGTTTCATGCTCTCCTCCAATCGGTGATTGAACTGCAGCTGATCTGATCCAGAACTACCGGCATTATAACGCATAAAGCGGCTAGAATGCCTATCCGGAAACTAACAACTGCGTTAAGAAATCAGGCGGCTGAGGCGGAAGAAAAAGGAACAGGGATGATTTATGATCATCCCTGTTTAGTTCAATTCAGAAGTGTTGTGCTGGGCTGTTGTTACGGCCACAGACACGGTACTGGCACACTGGCACCGGAACCATCGCGCACTCCGCACCATTGATTGGATCCACCGTAGTTCCCTTGGAGTTTATTATAGTTTACCAAATTCCAAGTCATCGGGCCGGACAAACCGCCATTGTGCCATTGGCCGGTCACAACATTACCATCGATCGTGCCATCGACTGTGCGATCTCCGCCATGGTAGGTGCCGGTGAAGTTCTGGCCGTTTTGATCGATATGCATCGCACCGTTGCACCCGGCACATGTCGCCGTCCAATCACCATCGAACGTGCCGACGCCACATGGCGCAGGATTGGTATCCCCAGTTCGATGTGCGCACCAACCTACCGTGCCGCCATAATTGCCGCGCCATTTTGTTTGGGAACCATTCAGCCACCAATCAATCGAGCCTGATCCGACTCGCGTCCAGGTTCCATGCAAATGATTGCCATTGACCGTGCCATTGATGGTGCCGCTACCGCCCGCGTAGGTGCCGACTACAGTGCTGCCGGTCTGCACTAAATCCATACCGGCACAGGCATCAATGCCACAATCTGTCTCCCAATGCCCGGCCCATGGTCCACCACCGGGTGTTGCCGAAGCAGTCGGTGTTGGAGTTGGGCTTGCTGGCAGAGGCACTACAATCACCACCGTGAAGCCGCCGAAGATCACACCATTGCTCGCCTTCAAGCGCCACTTGCCAATGTATGGTGTGCCGCTGGGCAAACTTGGCGCTTTGAGATTTACCGATACGTCCAGATTCGCGCCGGGCAGCGTGTTGTTGATCGGTACACCGGCCGGGCCATTCATCTGATTGCCTTCGGCGAACACCAATTGATAACTTGGATCCCAGGTGCAGGTCCCGTTATTCTTGATGCGCCACGTCTTAATGAAGGAAGCATTGGGCGCTTCAATCGTGTTATCGGGAATCGTTAAGTCCGCGACGAAGGCTGCATTCAACACACAGCCGCCCGGACCCGTGCCGCTGGGCGGAGTATCCGTTGGGGTTGGACTCGGAGCCGGAGTCAGTGTGGGGACTTGCGGCGTAATCGTAGGTTGCTCCACCACTGGCGGAAGCGTCACTTGCGCAATCGGCGGCAGAGTGACTTGCCCCGGCGGCGTGCCTTGCGGTTGCTGAGGAATTGCGGTCGGTTGTGTCGTATCGCCGCCGCCCAACGAGCAGGCCAGACTCGTAACGATCAACATGATCAGGCCAGCCAGAAACCTTCGATAGCGCTGCATCTTTTCCTCCATTGGTGCGAAATATTTGCGCTCATTATAGCCTATTTTTTCAGTTGCAACATATCAAACTGCTGGCAAGCCAATAATTATGCTCAAGGCCGTCGCTGATACTTCGCATTCACCCGCCAACCGTCACCTTCGTAAGATGATATTTGACACTAGGGCACAACGGACAAGAATGATACTCTATCGGCGCACGAAGTTCAATGCGACTTGAGTAAGTCGCCCAAAATTGAGTCTCCTCCCTTGGCTGCCGCGCCCGTCACAACCCCCCGCTGTGATGGGCGCTGGCCGTTTGATCGATTGTTTTATCGATCCGTCAACGCCATCAACAATTTGAGCGTAAGTACTTTCACGTTCAATTCGGTATCCCCGATTGTTGTAGCTGGCCCGATCGGGCCGACGCAGGCCGGGCAGCCGGACTCACACTGACAAGCTGCTACCACATCGCGCGCCGCTGCGAGTAATTGATCGTGCAAGTCAAAGAGTTCTTGGCTAAAACCAATCCCTGCCGGAACTCGATCGTAGATCGTGACCGTCGGCAGTTCCGTGAAAGCCGATCGAGATTCAGGCAGCACACCGATGTCGCGCGGATCGCACATCAAATACAGCGGCGCGATCTCGCCCAGCACATGACCGAGTCCGCTCAACGCGCCGCGCAAGCCCGTGGCCGATTCGACACGATGATGGCACGCACGGCACAACGTGATCAAGTTCTCCGGCTGATTTGCGATCTGATCGTTTCGATTCACGCCGCGCTTATAGCCAAATTCGCGGAATGGTTTTTTGTGATGCACATCATGCTGTCTTACTCCCTTTCCCGCTGATGCTGGTCCAGCGGGGGAGGGTCGAAGATGCCGACCGTAGTTTTCGGCACGGGGTGGGGGTTCGGCCGCACCGCATCTCTGGCAGCGATGTCCGTCGCGTTCAAGAATTGATACACGAACTGTTTCCCAATCAGGACCGTAATCGTTCGGCGCGAAGATAATCCCTTCTTCGATTAAACGATCCGCCGTTTCAGGTTCGGCGCAGAACCAATAAGCTGTGGTGTGCATTTGCTGCTCAGGCAAATCGATGTCGCCCCAACCCAACGTCTCATGTGTGTAGAGTTTGATCTTGCGAAAGCCGGTCGTCAGTGAGGAGATGCTCACTTCGCCCACACTCTTGATCGTTGTTGCTAACTCTTCGCGCTGCAGCTCATTCTCAACATCGACATTCACCGCGCTGCTTGCCTCGGTGTAGTAATCGACTTGCGTGGGCTTCACAAACGCTTGGCCGTTGGCCCAATCGAGTTTTTCAACTAAGAACGATTGGCCTTCATGAATATAGATCGCGCCGGCGTGAACGTGATGTGAGGCCGACTCTCGATCGATTTGGCCGATCGAGGTGAACCTCCCGGAAGTTTTGGAACCTCCGGGGGGTTGATCGCTCAAGATCACAATCGTATCCGCCGTGCCACTTCGCAGCGATAGGCCGGTCGCCGGATATTGATCGGCCATCCAAAAATATCGATCGGGCAGGTCAGGCCGGGACGCAGAGTGTTTGTTAAGAACGCCCTCTTCAACTAATGCATCCAACAACTCGCCGGTTTGTTCGAAGCGACCAAATTTTTCGCCCGCATCGAACGGCAATTCAAATGACGCGCACTTGATGTGATTGGTGAGGATGATCAAATTATTGGGCGCGATCAAACCGTGTTCGGGCGATCGCTCAAAGAAATAGCGTGGATGCGTCACGATGAATTGATCGAGTGGCGAGGCACTGGCAACGATCACGGCTGCACTCACATTCGATCGACGCCCAGCCCGACCGGACTGCTGCAACGCCGAAGCGATCGTGCCCGGATAACCGGCCAGCACCGCCGCCTCAAGTTGACCGATATCGACGCCCAACTCTAACGCATTCGTCGCGACCACGCCGCGAATCGATCCTTCGCGCAGCCCTTTTTCAATCGCGCGCCGCTCATCGGCCAAGTAGCCGCCGCGATAACCGTGAATCGTTTTCGGATCGCCGCCTTCGGACGCGATGGCATCTCGCAAGTAAGTCAGTAAGACTTCGGTGGTCGATCGGGCGCGCGCAAAAACGATCGTTTGAATATCGGCTTGCAAAAACTTCGCGGCGATGTCGCGCGACTCCAACACCATCGATCGACGCTGACCCAACGCCGGATCGATCAACGGCGGATTGATCATGATCCAATGTTTCTCGCCGCGCGGCGCGCCGTCGTCATCGATCAAAGTCACAGGCTCTTCGAGCAATTTTTCGGCGAGCTGTTTCGGATTCGCAATTGTGGCTGAGGCGAGAATAAATTGCGGATTCGATCCATAGAAGCGGCAAATGCGTTTGAGACGGCGCAGGACATTGGCGAAGTGGCTGCCGAAGATGCCGCGATAAGTGTGCAGTTCATCGATGACAATGTAACGCAGCGATTGAAACAACGACGCCCACTGCGTATGATGCGGGAGGATGCCGGTGTGCAGCATATCCGGATTGGTGATGATGATGCCGCCCGCACTGCGCGCCGATCGACGCCGCTCGCGCGAGGTGTCACCGTCGTAAGTCTGCACGGAAATTGTTGTATTCAAGCCTGCGATCAATTCATTCACAGCCACAAGTTGATCTTGCGCCAGCGCTTTCGTCGGGAAGAGATAGAGCGCGGTCGAAGCGGAATCGGCCAAGAGGGTGTGTAGCACCGGCAAGTTGTAACACAGTGTTTTGCCGGAAGCGGTCGAGGTGACGACGACTGAATTTTCGCCGCGCAGCGTCGCTTCGATCGAGGCGGCCTGATGCGTATACAGTTGATCGATGCCGCGCGATTTCAACACAGCGATCAATCGCCGATCGAGCGTCGCTGGAAACGACGCATAACGCGCCGGGCGAGGCGGCGTGCGTTCCCACGCGGCCACATCGCGCCTGAAGGATCGATCGGAGCGGAGATCAGTCAAAAGGGATTCAAGTGACATGAAAGTGTGGAGTGTAGAATATGGAATGCGGAGATTATATCATGTGCATATATAAGAATTCTTAAACTATTCATGAAACCAATCCTGCGCAGCCTCTTGATCGTCCTCATCCCTGTCTTGGTCATCGGCGCAGGTTGCGCCGGAGTGCAGAAAGTGAAATGAAAAAATATTGCACGCAAAAATAATCGGCAGCGAGTTATTCATTCGCTGCCGATTAATCATCAACGGAGGTAATCAACTGTTTTTCAGAGTCAGTGGCAAAAATACTTTACCGCCATATTCAACTGCGCCCAGATCGGGCCGACCAATTCGTGTGCGCCCATCAATATCAGTAGCGACGCCCGCATTCACCCCTGCATCGATCGCGGCCGAATTCGATAGCAAGTGATAACCATCGAGCGCAAAAGATGGATCGCCGGTAACTGCGTTTATGATCGTTATGGCTCCTGCGCCGCCGAAATTCAGGCCATTGTTGTACCACAACACACCATTCAAGATCGCCGTGTTGGTAGGTCCACTCGTCACTGTGATTCCAACGCTTTGATTGACGATGATCGTGTCCGTCAAAATCGCGTGCACAGTAGTACTGGCAGAATCGATCAGATACAGAGCACTGCCGTCACCGCCGCTATTCCGGGTAATTGTCGTGTGAATAAAATGCGACGTGCCACGCGTTGCGAAGACGCCGCTGCCGTGGCCCAAGCTGCGGTTGTCCGCGATAACCGAATTGATGAAAGTCGGATTGCCGAACTCGATGTGGACGCCGCCACCATCTACTGTTGTCGTATTACTCAGAATGAGATTGTTCGCCAGCACAGAGCTGCCAACCAGCAAGTAAATTCCACCGCCTTGAGTGGCCGAATTGCTGATGATAAAGTTGTTCGTTACCGTGACCGGAGTGTAAGCGATAAAAATTCCACCGCCGTAGCCGCCGGGGGAGTGATTATCATGGATCAAATTATGCTTAACGGTTGATGCGCTGGTATCGGACCAGATCGCCGCGGAATGGTTACCACGGAACTCATTGGTTGAAATCAAAGAAACGCTGTCATAGAGGTACATCCCCCCGCCGCTGAAGGCAGTGCCGCTCATAATGATGTTGCCGCTTACCAACGCCGTCGCTGTGATGATGTAGATGTCACCCCCACCATCATAGTTATATGGAGCACCATGTTCACCCGCCGCATTCCCATGCATGATTTGTAATCCGATAAGCGTGGGGCTGATGTAGCCTGTGATGTAGACGGCCCGGCTTTGATTCTGCGCGTCTAAGATAGTTGGGTTCGATGTCAGGTTTGATGTAAGCCAGTTGGTGGTAGTGTAACCTCCGATCAAATTAACGGTCTTACTGATATACACAACTTGAGTCACAGTACCAGTTGATAAACGATCGACGCGGGGACGAACCTGCACGTCGGTGTAGACGCCAGCAGCGATTAAAATTGTGTCTCCACTATTCGCCGCATCGACGGCAGCTTGTACGGTGGTATAGCACGAACTCGGCGCACCGCAAGCACCACCGCCAGGAGCGACGTACAACGTACCGGTAGCAGGCGCAGCGCTCGACGATCGACTGATGGAGAACGCCACAGCGATCAAGGCGGCGAACACAAACGCGAACGATGTAATCAACCGATTTAGCGTGCGCATGATCTCTCCTTACAGTTGGACATCGATCTAAATAGTGCCGATACGGAAGATTATAGTCTAAACGATCAAATTGTCGAACAATTGACTTCCCGTAATCCTGATGCTACCATTCGAATTGTGAAGCAACTTCTGCGCGGCCTCTTGATCGTCCTCGTCCCTGCCCTGCTCATCGGCGCGGCGATTGCGATCGTTCTCCTCGCGCAGCAAACTCAAGCGCTGCAAGCGCAGCTCGACGAGAGCCGCCTACATTCCAGCGATCTACAAACTCAACTCGACACCTTAAAGTCCTGGAATCGCAGTTTCCAAGATCAAATAACCGAACTGCAAATCCAGATTGAGGCGTTGATCAAACAACTTAAAGACGCCGGCCTCAAACCGATCGCGTTTATCTCGCCCAAGAACAACGCGACGATGGACGCGATCGAGCAGGACGTGCAGCAGATTCGCGGCCTCACTGCAACTCGATCGGTGACGCGCACGTTGTTGACCATAGACGATCTGCGCCAGCATGTCATCGATATGCAGCAGAAGAATTACATGCAGGCCGATGCGCAGCGGGATGCATTCACTTTGGCCGCACTCGATTTACTGAAGCCCAATTTTGATCTCTACAACTTCATCGTCGATCTGTACTCGGAACAGATCGCCGGCTTCTACGAGCCGGACAGCAAACAGTTATACGTCATCGCCGAGCCGGGTGATCTATCGGTGTTGGAAAAGATCACTTTTGCCCACGAGTTCGATCATGCGCTGCAAGATCAACATTTCGATCTCGCAAAACTCGGCTTCACCAATGACAAGACTCAAAAAGTAACAGACGCCGATCGACAGCTGGCGTATACTGCGTTGGTTGAAGGTGATGCGACTTTGCTGATGCAGCAATGGAGCCAGCAAAAGTTATCCGCGCTGGATCTATTGGGCGCGACAACCGGCACGCCGGACACGCCCATCTTCAACAACGCGCCCACGATCTTCCGCGAAGAATTATTATTCCCTTATTTCACCGGCCTCAACTTTGTGACCGATCAATATTCCAAAGGCGGCTGGCCCGCGCTCGATCAAGCCTTTGTCAATCCACCGGATTCGACCGAACAGATTCTGCACCCCGAACGCTATCCAAACAATCAACCGATCACAGTCACACTGCCACCATTCACCAGCACACTCCCCGCGGGCTGGCACGAAGTCGATGAGAACACGTTGGGCGAATTCATACTGCGCGAGTATCTCGCCCAGTATGTCACGCGCACGATCGATATCGATCTGGCAGCGGAAGGCTGGGGCGGCGATCGATACGCGGTGTATGCATCGAGCGACAATAAACAATTTGTGCTGGTGATTGAATCGATCTGGGACTCAGCTAAAGATGCTGATGAATTTGCTCAAGTCTATAAAACATACGCCTCCAACCGATTTGAAGCGCCCGTCACTCGATCGGATTCCGCTGGCGAATGGTGGATCGGCTCGGACGTGCTGAACTTCTCTCACACCGACGATCGCACGCGCATCATCGTCGGGCCGAACGAATCGATCGTAGAGGCAGTCATACAGGCGATGAGTGAAAAGTGATGGTGCGCGTGTTCCGTCTCGCATTCTCGCTGATTCGCTTCCTCTAACACATCGCTAACACTTCGCTTGCAGTCATCTAACAGATTTCGAGTATCCTCTTCTCAGTCCTGAGAAATCAGAGATCAAAAATCATAAATTCCTGCTGGGAGGCAATAGAAATGTCACGCAATACTTTAGTCGTTCGACACGATCCGTTCTTCATGCCCTTACGCGATGCGATGGACACGCTGCTCAATGATTCATTCATCAGCCCCGTCGCGCGCGATTGGGCCACCACCTGGGGCATCGGCTCGCGTCTGCCGATCAACATTTACGCCGACGCAGAGGGCTACACCTTCGTCGCCGTCGTGCCCGGTCTGAAGGCTGAGGAGGTTACGATCGAGGTTGAGGGCAACACCATCAAGCTCAGCGGCGAGACCATCGCTCCGGCGATCAGCGCCGATGAGAAGGTGCGCACGCTGCGCAATGAGATCGGTTTCGGCAAGTTCAATCGATCGTTCGAACTGCCAGACGCGATCGACGCAACCAAGATCGACGCGAATTTGGAGAACGGCCTCTTGACCGTGCGCGTGCCCAAGGCCGAATCCGTCAAGCCGAGATCGATCAAAGTTCAGGCCAAGTAATTTATCAACCGTCATTGCGAGGAAGCCGTTAGGCTGACGAAGCAATCTCGGAATCGATCTGGAGATTGCTTCGCCGTCTTCGACGGCTCGCAATGACGCGAGTGAAAGAGAGCCGCCTCAATTGAGGCGGCTCTCTTTATTTATCTCCAAAATCGGAGCAGTATTGGTATGCCTGCCAATATTATTCAGGTTATAATCTTCTACAAGCCAACAGTTTACGAACGC
>JBGQGR010000061.1:0-9507 GCA_041497495.1 Anaerolineae bacterium
ACCATCGCGAGCAACGTGGTGTACCGACCTTTTGGACAGTCCTACCCTGCGCGTGGCGGCGGGTTGTTCATCACCACCACGGCCATCATCACGGCGCAGAATACTCTGATTGGCGACAACTTCTTCACGAATGGCGTATTCGTGTCCTCCCCTAGCGACTGCTTTACGTCGGCGACAACCTCGCTGCACTCGCTCGGCTACAACCTGATCGGGACGGTAGGTAACTGTACCGTCAGCGGAACGACGTTCGGCAATGTGACGGGTCAAGACCCGGTGCTGGGTCCCCTGCAAAACAATGGTGGCTCGACGCCAACGCGAGCGCCGTTATCCGGCAGTCCGGCGATCGATGCGGGTACGAACGCCGGTTGTCCGGCGACCGACCAGCGCGGCTTCCGGCGCCCAATGGATGGCGACAAGAACGGCAGCAAGATTTGTGACATCGGCGCGTACGAAGTACCGGATCACTTTGTATATCTGCCGCTAGCGCTAAAAAATTTCTGAGTTCACGTTTCTCTTGCCGACTCGTCGATCGTGTGGTAACATCTATTCGACATCACGTATAACGCGCCCCGTGAATAACCGGGCGCGTTTATTTTGCCTGCTCTCGGAGGATACATGCCCTTCCGCGATTTACGCGAATTCATCAAAGCACTGGAACAGCGCGGCGAATTGATCCGCATTAAAACTTTGGTCGATCCTGAATTAGAGATCACTGAAATCACCGATCGGATCAGCAAAGGCCCGGCGGCCCAGAACAAGGCGCTGCTCTTTGAAAATGTGACAGGCTCTTCGATGCCGGTGCTGATCAATGCCTATGGCAGTGCCGCGCGCATGGCGTTGGCTTTAAATGTCGATGATCTTGAAGAGTTGAATCACAATCTTGCCAAGACGATCGATCTTAAACTCCCACAAGGCTTGAAAGCCGGACTCGATCGAGGGCGCGATCTTTTGGGCGTGCTTAAATCGATCGGGTTGGGGCCGAAGATCGTGAAGAGCGCGCCTGCGCAAGAGATCGTCATCACCGATCAAGTTTCGCTCGCGAAGTTGCCCATCCTCAAATGCTGGCCGCTCGATGGCGGGCGTTACATCACCCTGCCGCAGGTCATCACGCGCGATCCGATCACGGCCATTCGCAACGTGGGCATGTATCGCTTGCAAGTCAAGGACGATCGATCGTTGATGATGCACTGGCAGCGGCACAAAGGCGGTGCGGAACACGAACGCGTCGCCCAAGAAAACAAGAAGCCGATCATTCCGTGCGCAATTGTGCTTGGCGGCGATCCGGCCTCGATGTGGGTCGCGTCCGCACCGCTGCCGCCCAACATCGACGAATATTTGCTGGCTGGATATTTACGTGGCAAGCCGGTCGAGTTTGTTAAGTGTGTGACTCAACCAATTGAAGCGCCAGCCGAGGCCGAGATTGTGATCGAAGGTTACGTCGATCCGAATGAGCACGACATCGAAGGTCCGTTCGGCGATCACACCGGCTTCTACACGCCCGCCGATCTATTCCCGATCTTCCACGTCACCGCGATTACCCATCGAAAAGATGCGATCTATCCGACGACGATTGTCGGCATCCCGCCGATGGAAGATTACTGGATGGGCAAAGCAGCCGAAAGATTATTCTTACCGCTGCTGAAACTTTTTCTGGGTGAGGTCGTCGATTACAACATGCCGGCCGAAGGAATCTTTCACAACATGGTCATCATTTCGATCAAGAAACGCTTCCCCGGCCATCCGCAAAAAGTGATGTTCGGTATGTGGGGCTTGGGCTTGTTGATGCTGGCGAAAGCGATCGTGGTCGTGGATGATTTCGTGAACGTGCACGATCTGCGCGACGTCGCGTGGCGCGTGCTGGGCAACGTCGATTGGAAACGCGACGCGCTGATCGTCGAAGGCGCGGTTGATCAACTCGATCATTCGGCGCAGCGTGATTCGTTCGGCGGCAAGATCGGCATCGATGCGACGGCGAAGAGTTCGGCGGACGGACATCCGCGCGGCTGGCCGACAGAAATTGAAATGAGCGGCGAGATCAAGAAATTGGTCGATCGCCGTTGGCAAGAGTATGGCTTGATGTAATCCATGAAATCTGTGGTTGATATGAAAAAACTCATTATCGGAATAACCAGCGCATCCGGTGTGATCTACGGCATCCGTTTGCTGCAAGTTCTCAAGCAAAGTGCTGAAATTGAAACGCACCTGGTGTTGAGTGCCGCAGCGAAAGCGACGATCGCGCAAGAGATCGATTGGAAGATCAGCGACGTCGAGGCGTTGGCGTCGGTCGTGCATAACGCGAATGACGTCGGGGCGAGTATCGCATCGGGTTCGTTCGTAACGCTGGGCATGGCGATCGTGCCTTGTTCGATCAAAACATTGTCCGCGGTGGCACACTCTTATTCCAACGATCTCATCTCGCGCGCGGCAGACGTGTGCTTGAAAGAGGGTCGCCCACTTATTTTATGTGTGCGTGAGACGCCGCTGCATCTCGGTCACTTGCGCTTGATGACCCAGGCCGCCGAGATCGGCGCGACCATCCTGCCGCCAATTCCCGCGTTCTACGGCAAGCCGACAACGATCGATGAGATCATCGCTGGGACAATCGGTAGAATTTTATTGCGGCTGGGAATTGATAATGAGTTGTACACGAAGTGGAAGGGAATGAAATAACGAGTAACACATGCACCGCACGCAGCGCGGTGCAGTGCAGGTGTGACTAACGAGTAAATTACTCGTTACTTGTTACTCATTACGTTGCATGAAACAACTCCACGCCTTTTTCGATCTGATCAAATTCGAGCATACCATCTTCGCACTGCCGTTCGCTTACTTGGGAATGATTCTGGCTGCGCAAGGGTTGCCGACACTAACGCAATTCGTCTGGATCACGATTGCGATGGCATCCGCTCGAACGCTGGCGATGAGTTTCAATCGCTTTGCCGATCGGCAGATCGACGCCCGCAATCCCCGCACGGCCACTCGACCGATCCAGACCGGCAAGATCAGCGTGTACACCGTCATAATCGGCGCGGCGATTTCGTTGATCGTGCTGTCGATCGCCGCGTGGCAGTTGAATCCGTTGACGTTGGCGCTGCTGCCCGGCGCAATCATCTTCTTGTTAGGTTACGCCTATACTAAACGCTTCACGATCTTATCGCATTTCATTTTAGGTTTTACGGATGGCCTCGCGCCGATCGGGGCGTGGGCGGGCGTGCGCGGATCGATCTTCACGACGAGCGATCTGCCCGCGTGGCTGCTGCTGTTCGCGGTCACGTTTTGGATCGGCGGCTTCGATTTGATGTATGCCTGTCAAGACACCGAGTTCGATCGGGCGGAGAAACTGCACAGCATTCCGGCTCGCTGGGGCAACTCGGCTACGCTGCGGCTGGCGAAGATCAGCCACGCGATCACGATCGGGCTGCTAAGCGCGATCGGGATCAGCCTACAGCTCGGCATGGTGTACTGGATCGGATTGATCGTCGTGATCGGTTTATTGATCTACGAGCATTCACTTATCAAGCCGCACGATCTATCGAAAATCAATGTTGCTTTCTTTAACGTCAATGGCTTCATCAGCCTTACCATTTTTGTCGCGACGTTGATCGCGTTGTCCGTCAAATAAAGTCAAACAGCGGAATGCGATACGCGCGCCACAACTGCACTTGCGCGCTACCGCGCGCAGTGCGGTGCAAGTGTCAGCTATCCGCTTCAAGCCAATCAAGGAGAACCATGTTTCACAAAAGTTTAGTCATGGCAGTTTTGTTTAGTGTGTTGTTGGGTGCTTGTGCGCCCGCGACGACGCCCGCCGCAGGCGAAGACCCCACGTTGAAGATCGGCGTGCTGCCGATCCTCGACGCGCTGCCGATGTATGTGGCCGAGGCACAAGGCTACTTCAAGGATGCAGGGATCACGGTGCAGTTTGTGCCGGTCGCGTCGGCAGCCGAGCGCGATCAGTTGATGCAGGCCGGACAGATCGATGGGATGATCAACGATCTGGTGTCCACCGTTTTGTATAACAAGGACACACAGAAGATCACGATCGTGCGTTTCGCCCGAACGGCCACGCCGGAGGCCGCGCAGTATTCGATCCTTGCGGCGAAGGACAGCGGCATCATCCAGTTGAGCGATCTCAAGGGCGTCGAGATCGGCATCAGCGAAGCGACCGTGATCGCGTATGCGACCGATCGGCTGTTAGAGGCTGAAGGGTTGCAAGCCAGCGACATCAAGACGACCAATATCCCCAAGATTCCGGATCGATTGACGCTGCTCGCATCGGGACAATTGAAAGCGGCCACATTGCCTGAGCCGACGGCCTCACTCGCAGTTCAGCAGGGTGCAGTCGTCGTCGTTGATGATCATACACACACCGATATTGGTAACAGCGTGATCTCGTTCAATGTTGCGACGTTGAGCGCGAAGCCGAACACGGTCAAGAAGTTTTTGGCTGCGATCGAAAAAGCGGTGGCGGATGTGAATGCCACGCCGGACAAATTCAGCACTTTGCTGAGCGACAAGAAACTTGTGCCCGCGCCGCTGATCGGATCGTATAAGCTGCCTAAGTTCCCGTCCGCCTCTGTGCCGAGCGAGGCACAGTTCAATGATGTGGAAGCGTGGATGAAGGGCAAGAATTTGATCACGGCTGATGTGCCGTATGCCAAGCTGGTCGATGCGAGTTATTTGCCAAAGTAGCCTCACTTCCCCCAATCCTGACGATGCAATGAAAGTTGATTAAGCATTGATCCAACGTATCGTCAGGATAGGGGACAAAGGGGTGAGGAAGAGGACGAGAGATGAAGTATAATGCCTCTCGTCCTCTTTTCGATCTGACATGATCAACTTTCACGAAGTCACCTTTGCCTATCCCAGCGGCCGCCCCGTATTCGATCGGTTTAGCTGCTCGAGCGAGCGGGGCGAAGCGTGGGCGGTGGTCGGCGCATCGGGCTGCGGTAAGACCACATTATTGATGATGCTCGCCGGATTGCGCCGTCCCACACATGGATCGATCACGATCAATGATGAAGTGATCGATCGGCCTCGTCCGCAGACCGGCTTAGTCCTGCAAGATTATGGCCTCTTGCCGTGGGCGACGATTGCGCAGAATGTAGCGTTGGGCTTGCGCCTGCGAAACTATTATGGTCCCGACGGGCGTCACGCTCCGATCGAGCACGCCGTTGGCCCGATCGATCTGCGCGTTAATCAGTGGTTGAAACGATTAGGCATCGATACTGTGCGCAATCAATTCCCTGCTCAAGTCTCCGGCGGACAACGTCAGCGCACGGCGATTGCGCGTACTTTGTGCCTCGATCCTGATCTGCTGCTGATGGACGAACCCTTCTCCGCGCTCGATGCACCGACGCGCGAAGATTTGCAGAATCTCACCATCGAGTTGCAGCGCGAACAAAATCTTACACTGCTCGTCGTCACCCACAACATCGAAGATGCGGTCTTCATCGGACAAAAAATTTTGGTACTCGGCCAGCCGCCGCATACAACGCCTTTGATTATTGAAAATCCAATGGCGGGCGATCGCGCGTATCGATCAAGTTCCAGGTTTTTTGAAATGTGTACTCGTGTGCGTGAATTGCTGACGCCGGGTATAACTGCTTCTCACTAATTACTCGGCACTAATCACTTTATGCGTCGCCGCCACGTCCTTTTCACATCTCTCATCGCCTTGATCGTCTGGCAGATCATTGCCATGCTCATTCAACGCGACATTCTGCCATCGCCGGTTCAAGTTGCTCAATCGATGGTAGCGAACTTCGGCGAATTGAGCCAGCATTTTGTTGCGAGTGCCTTGCGCGTGATCATCAGCATCATCATCGCCATTGCGTTGGCAGTGCCCGCCGGTCTGGCAATGGGCCAGATGCCAAAAGTCAATCGCATCTTCTCGCCGCTGGTCTACATCGTTTATCCCATTCCAAAGATTGTCTTCCTGCCGATCATTCTGTTGTTCTTCGGCGCGACCGATCTCAGCAAGGTGCTGACCATCGTCTTGATCCTGTTCTTTCAAATTTTGGTGCCAGTCCGCGATGATGCCGCCAGCCTGCGGCCTGAATTGTTGAACTCGGTAAAGTCGCTCGGAGCAGGGCGGCGTGCACTCTTTCGGTTTGTCTATCTGCCCGCTTCGCTGCCTGCGGTACTCACTTCATTACGCTTGAGTGTTGGCACTGCCGTCGCCGTTTTGTATATCACTGAAACGACGGCAACGTTGCTCGGCTTGGGTTATTATATCTACCTTAACTACAGCACCTTGTTTGATTACGCGGCCACTTACGCCGGCGCGGTCGCAATGGGCGTGTTGGGGCTGGTGTTGTATTTCTTGATCGATTGGCTGGAACGCAAATTGTGCCCGTGGAAGTTTGCAAATTGATGAAAGGTAAAGTGTTAGGAGCATAGATCAGATTGACCTAATCCCTAATCCCTGATCCCCGATCCCTAATCCCTGATTTTCTATGACTCATTTACAAGGTGAAGCCCGCGCCAAATATGTGCGCGATATGTTCACCCGCATCGCTCGACGTTACGATCTGATGAATCGCCTGATGAGCGTCGGGCGCGATGGCGCCTGGCGGCGGGAAGTGATCAAACAAGCAGCCTTGATTTCGAAAGCGCGCATTCTCGATGTAGCGACTGGCACGGGCGACATGATGGTCGAAGCATTGAAGAAACACCCTGACGCATTAGCTGTCGGCAGCGACTTCACGTTCGAGATGATGTTGGCCGGGCAAAACAAAAGAGGCGCGGAGCACATCCGCTGGGGCACGGCCGATGCGCTGCGCCTGCCATTCATCGACGGTTCGTTCGATGCGGTGACCAGCGGCTTCGGCGTGCGCAACTTCATCGATCGTGAAGCGGCTTTCCGTGAGCAGCGTCGCGTATTGAAAGACGGCGGCCGCGTGGTATGCTTGGAGATCAGCAAACCGCCGAAAAATATTCTGCGGCCTTTCTTCTTGTTTTACTTTAATCATTTTGTGCCGATCCTCGGTGGCATCATCAGCGGCCAGCCCGATGCCTATAAATATCTGCCGCAATCGGTCAACGAATTCCTCACGCCCGATGAGTTGAAATCGATCATGGAAGGCGCGGGCTTGCGCGATGTGAAGTACAAGCGGCTGATGCTGGGCACGGTCGCGATTCATGTGGGTACAAAATAAAAACGAGGCCACTCATTTGAGTGGCCTCGCTGCTATCAAATAGCTTCCGCCTAGTGCGTAGATTTAAGTACAGTCAACTGCGGCACATAGGTTGTCTTTGGCACAAGTTCCATTTGTATTAGAACGACCTTCTTACCCTCTTTGCGCGCACGCTGGGCGATTTTACGATTCGCAGCCGCTAACTCCGGATCGTTTTCCGGCAGAATCACAACCGTGGCGCCTTTTGGAATGCGACGAGCCAGCGATTCATTGACTAGCATTTCTTGTGTGAATAGCTTCAATAACACAAGGTTCTTATGCCCCATCTCAGACTTGGTCATGATTGCCACCTTTCGTAACGCTCTCGATAGAATTCCCAACGTGACTGAATATCTTCTATGGCTATGATCAAAGCATCACCGTAATTTGAAATTCGGAGATCGCGTGTTTCTTGGGTTCCATCTGGACGACTGATGTCAACGTGAGCAAAACCATGTGCGGTGTCGTATCGGACAATCGGCTGCCAATTCTCATCTAGCTGTGCCAAATACTGAACCGAGAAACTCGTAACTACTGGACCAATATGGTCGAACCGAACAAGAAGTGCATCGCCTTCAGTAAAGGATTGCTGATATTCTTCACGACGACGACCAGCCCTTGTCA
Source organism: Anaerolineae bacterium (assembly GCA_041497495.1). Classification (GTDB taxonomy): domain Bacteria; phylum Chloroflexota; class Anaerolineae; order Fen-1058; family Fen-1058; genus JBGQGR01. Next base: position 7,800 of record JBGQGR010000061.1, read on the forward strand.
TTATATTCTCTCTCTACCAATTGAGTATATCGATTAAAGTGCAGGCTGTCAAACGCGATTGAAAAACAACTGCGGTCATCAAGCCATTGACCGCTGTTCACTTTTCACTCGTCACTCGTCACTTGATCACGCCCAACTCTTTACCGACTTTCTGGAACGCCTCCAAGCCTTGTTCCAGATCGCTCGATGAATGCGAGGCGCTGATCATTACGCGGATACGGGCTGTGCCTTTCGGCACCGTCGGGAACACGATCGGCATGGCGAAGAGGTTGTGCTCGAACAACTTGCGGCTGAACTGTTGCGCCGTCTGATTTTCGCCGAGCAGCACCGGCGTGATCGGGGTTTCGCTCTTGCCGGTATCGAAGCCCAATTTCTTCATTTCCGCTTTGAAGAGATTGGTGTTCGCCCACATTCGATCGACCAACTCGGTTGAGGTTTCAAGCAGATCGATCGCGGCCAGACACGCCGCAGTATCTGCCGCCGTGACCGCGCTCGAGAACAAGAACGGCCGCGCACGCTGACGCAGATAATCGACGATGACCTGCTTGCCAGCGATCGCGCCGCCAACCACACCGAACGCTTTCGAGAATGTGGTGATCTCAAGATCGAATTTGCCATGCAGTCCAAAATGATCGACGATGCCGCGCCCACCACGACCAAGCACGCCTTCGCCGTGCGCGTCGTCGACCATCGTCATGACGCCGTACTTTTCCGCGACTTCATACAACTTGTCAAGCGGCGCGACGTCGCCGTCCATGCTGAACACACCATCGGTTACTAATAAACCGCGCCGATATTGGGGCAAGTTTTCCTTGATCAATTTCTCGGCGCTGTCGGGATCGCAGTGATCGTAGATCAAAATCTTTGCGCTGCTCAAACGAGCACCATCGATGATGCTGGCGTGGTTTAATCGATCGGTGAACAGCACATCCTCTTTGCCGACGAGCGGACCTAATGCGGCTTGATTGGCGTTGAAGCCGCTCTGCACATAGAGCGCATCGTCGACGCCTTTGAATTTAGCGAGGCGCTTTTCCAATTCAAGATGCAGATCGAGCGTGCCCGCGATCGATCGGACGGCCGCCGGGCCGACGCCGTATTTCTGGATCGCATTCTGCGCGGCTTCTTTCAACTTCGGATGGTCGGCCAAGCCCAGATAGTTGTTCGAGCAGAGGTTGAGGACTTGCTTGCCATCGACGGTGATCCACGCGCCCTGCGCGCTGCCGATCGTGCGGATGGTGTTGAACAGGCCTTGATCTTTGAGGGATTGAAGTTCAGTTGTTAGCCAAGTAAGTTTATCGTTAGACATTCTTTGCACTCCAAATAATTTTGAACCGCCAAGACGCCAAGAGCGCGAAGATTATTTTAGTTTTTCTTAGCGTGCTTCGCGTCTTTGCGGTTAGATTTTTCTTACGGATACATTACGACTTTGCCGCTTTCACCGCTCGCCATTGTTTCAAATGCCTTATCGACTTCTTCGAATTTATATTTGTGCGTGACGATTGGCGATAGATCGACGGCTTTGCGGCTGAAGAGATCGTCCATCTGCGTCCAGGTGTCCCACATCTTGCGGCCGACGATGCCGTGCACGGTGATGCCTTTGAAGATGACCGCATTCGCCAGATCAAACTCGATCGGTTTGGTGGGCAGGCCGAAGGCCACCGCATCGCCCGCATATTTCACCAGCGAGAAGGCTTGTTGAATCGCGGTC
>JBGQGR010000062.1:0-9378 GCA_041497495.1 Anaerolineae bacterium
CCACTCAGACTGTTTTAGAGCAGGCGGAGTTGATCGCTAGGGATTGGGCGGAGTAAGGCAACCGTGCGGAATAAGCGATTGGTCAGTGGCGCACCCGCAGTCGCAGTGTCCGCGGTCTCAAAAGTGAGGCGAGCCGGTTGTCCGCTTTCTGGTTATGCGCGAGTTAAACTAGTTAAAGGGCCGTCAGCAAGTCCCAATAGCCCATTTTCAAAACTCACCCACCTTCTATGTGACATTGACGACGTGTACAGGTGATTGACATCTCGCTCAGATTATGCGATACTATTATCGGATCGAAACATGCCATCTCGATTACTGTAACTCATCGTGCAACTCTGACTTCACAACTGAATAACCGGCAAGGAGGCTCTCATGAGTAAGGGCGGTGGCATAACTATTCCCGATAACTACACCATTAAGCTGGGTTCAGATGGATCGACGATCAAAGTAGATGCCGATCTCGATAACATACACGTCAAGGAGCTGCCGCGCATCGAACTCGGCGACATCAACGTACATGTAAAAGAATTCCCCACGATCACTTTGAACACTAACGTCGCCGTCACGGAACTCCCCGAAATCCACGCCAAGACCGATTCCAACGTCAACATCGCAATTAAAGAAATTCCCGACACCCGCGTCCACCTGCCAGCCAACTTCAATGTTGGTTTGTCGGTGCTAGGTTACCAATTGTTCAACATCTCACTGTGCGGCGAAGCGCAAGTCATTTCTGAAAAGTATGCACCGCGCCGCATGGAGATTTGTTAGGAGGTCGCATGACCACCTCGGACCAGGCGCACACTCTGCGGCTCACGCACGTGGAAGACGAGCCGATCATTTTTTACGGCCCCCCCGATCGGTTGCAGGGCACTATCCGCTTGCACAACACGTCGACCGAAAAACTAAAATTGTCGAGCGTGGCACTCGATGCACCTCATATGCTGGGACCAGGCCGTGTGCCGCTGCGCCAATTGCAGCTCGCGGCGCGTTTGTCGCCCGATGAGCAAGCGAAAGTTCCCGCGACAATCCAATTGGATTCGAGCACACCGCCCGGCAAGTATGAAGCCGTTATGCTATTGGGCGAGCGCAAGCAGCGCGTGCAAGTCCATGTGACTGAGAACATCGATTTGCGGGGCGAGCCCAAACGCATTTCGATCTACACCGAAGGTGATCTCGTTTTCAAGCGCGAAGTTGTCATCGAGAACGCGGGCAACGTACCGCTGCGCATCGGCGGACTGTGCATCGTGCCGCTCGCTGATGCAATGGAACTGCGTACTGCAATACAGCACGGACTGGCCGAAGCGTGTGATCAAAAACCGGAAGCTGCCCTGAAAGCCTTCTTGTGCGCCTGGTCTGAACAGCAGATCGGCACACTTTCCATTGCGCGCGACGACATCACACTGAATCCGGGCGAAACACGCCCTTTGACGTTGACTTTCACCCTGCCCAGTGATTTGCATCGCTTCCGTCGCTATGAAGCCAACCTGCCTTTGTACAATGCATCGCTGTCTTTGGAAGTGACTACCGGTGATCTGCCCAAACGCCAACGCCGTGAGAAAAGGAGTGCATCATGACAACCGTATTCGTTCAAAAGCCGGGCACGTCTGGTCAGGATATCATAGCCGCGATGAGTAATCTGACCAACGTCAGTCGTCAACAATTATCGAGTGTGGTGTCAGCGGCCAAACCGCTCGTCAATCTGTATAAACCTGTATATGATGCCTACATGAACATGGTGCAGACTGCGCTGCCCTACACGCGTATGGCCCCCAGAAATGATTGCTGTATTCCCGAAACAGATTGCCCACCCTATTGTATGTGCCAACTGAATTTCGAGACGTGTCGCGGTGGACATGGTCACGCGACGATCCGCGTGACTAATACCGGGGAAAAAGCCCAGCTGTTCGACTTTGTTGCAACCACATTTCAAGGATCGTCGGACACTGGCGTGCAGCCTACGTTGTCGCCCGCATCGGCTAATCTGAATCCTAATCAATCTGTTGTCATCAACGTCGATTTCACTGTCGATGACAAGTTTCAAGCAGGTGAGCAATATAGTTCCGACGTGAAAATCACGGGGCAATATGAGCAGTGCGTCAAGCTTGAGCTAAAGGTACAGTCCGATCAAACCGGTCATTGCGACGTGAAGCAGGGCGAGATTCCTACGCGCATTCGCGCGCATCACTGGTACGATCACTTCCAGTGCGAAGAGCCATGCTTTGAACCGGCCCGGCCACGCGATCCGGCGACTAATCTCCGGCCGATAACACACGGCGATGTACCCAGCTAAACCCAAGGAGTCGACGCGTGGATAACAACAACGACAGTCAAACCAAATTCACGGAGCTGGCCTCGCGCTATCTGACGGAAAACGTTCGCGTGTGGCAGCGTTATGGCGACATGCTGCGCCAGTTGAGCACAAGCCGCCCACAAACCCCGAGCCTGCAATCGATACAAGAATTTGCCACGCGCGACGGCGTCGAATTCATCAGTCAGGTGATGCAGCTTAACCTGAACTACTATTCGTCGCTGCTTGACATGGGTGTAGACTTCACAAATCGCATGTTTGGCAAAGCGGCCCAACCGGAGGCGCCGGCTCAATCTCCGCCATCTGCATCAGCCGCGGCCACCCCGACTGCGACTACCTCCGGCCCAACGTTTGAATTGGAGTTCAGCGGACGCCACGGCGAAACACCCTCCAGCCCGTTTGTCGTTGCGAACAAGAAGGCCGAGGTGGCCGAAGTCTCATTCGAGATCTCCGAGTTCGCCAGCGAAGATGGCCGTACTCGTTTTCGATCGCCGGTCGAGTTCACACCGGATCCGTTTGTGCTACAACCGGGAGCCGAACAGATCGTCGAGTGTCGCCTGCCGATCGATGCGAAATTCGTGCCGGGTGCGCGCTACATGGCACTTGTGCGAGTGACCGGCTTTCCCGGCATGGAGATCGGATTGATCGTGACACCATTCGCTGCCGCTGGTGAGTCGATCCCGGCGACGCCTGCCGGAACGTCCGCCACGCCAGTGGTCGAACAAGGCCAGCCATCACAGACTGACCACGTGATTACATCAACGACCACGTCGAAGAAGAAACGATCGAGCGCGCCGCGGAAAAAAGCCGATTCGTCAAGTCAAACGAAAACGCGCACCACAACCACTGCGCGTCGCCTCACCGCACACTGAAACAGGAAACAGGCTGCTTCACTTGTTTTTGTGATCGACCGAGACTTCCGAAGACCTGGATGCTTCGGAAGTCTTTCATTTCATCGCCACCACCAGCCCCATGCCCGGCAGCAGTTCTTGCCAATGAAATTGCGAAAAGCCCGACGCTTCGAACATCGCTTTGAATTCGTCGCCGCTGTGAAAACCGATCCAACCCGGATCGGCCCACTTCGCCAACCAGTTCGACATGAGCTTAAACCATTCCGGCCCGGCATCGACCGCGAACGCATAACCACCGGGCCGCAAAATGCGATGGACTTCGCGCGTAGCCGCTTGCGGCTCCGGATAATGATGAAACGCCAGCGAGCAGAACGTGATGTCGAACATCGCCGTGAATTCGATCGGCAAATTCGCGACGTCGGCCTGAAAGAAGGCCATGTTGCCGATGCCCGCCGACCGTGCTTGTTGAAACGTGGTCTGGACCATTTCGGCAGCGAGATCGGCGGCGACGACTTCACCTTCCGGCACGAGCAGCGCCAACTGCATCGCTTCCGTGCCCGCGCCGCAGCTCGTATCGATCACGCGCGATGACGACGTGAAGTATGCCTGCATCACCTTCAGCGCTTCGGCGATGACCGGTTCGGAGAAAGGCTTGATGTACGTTTCATATTCATGCGCGATGTGATCGAACTCATCGACAAGATCATAGCGGTCCGGCCGAGATTCAAGCAGGACCGGAAACGGGCAGCGGCGGCTGAAGTGCGCGCCAAGGCCAGGCCGATCGGGCAACGGTGGCAGCGGGCCAATCTGCGGCGGACGATAGACGCCCAATCGCTTGAGCGGTTGCAGCGGATAAAATACATTCGCCGCGTACGTCCACAAACTACCGATCAGCAACGAACCGGCGATGATGCGTTCTTGCTCGTCGGGAATCCCGATCGCACTCAGATAACCCATTGATTGCTCCTCTTCAGCCTTTCACACACGCGGCCAGCACGTAACGTTCCGGCCCCAAGTGCCGCAGCCAGATCATGATCTCGTAAAAGCGCCGCAGTGTCATCTCGCCGGCACGCAATTTCTTACGCGTGGAATACGATAGATCGGCGGAGAAGCCGCCCCAACAGTCAGGCGTTGCATCAATCACGCTGACCTCTGCAAAGCCGCTGCTCAAGCAAATTCGCTTGTATTCGCTTAGACTCTTCACGTAGTTGCCGCGTGGCTGCGTTTGCGCTTGCAGCGGCAGGATTGCATCCGATAACACCAAACGTCCACCTGGCCTGAGCACCCGATTCGCTTCGCGCAAGAACTTCTCGCGCGTGTTGAAATGATGCGCGGCTTCAACACAGATCACGTTGTCGAATGAATTGTCATCAAAAGCCAACGTCGTCGCATCCATCAGATAAAACGTGCCGTCGGGCAGGTTTTTTCGGCACTGGTCAAGTTGCTTCTCCGAAAAATTGATGCCCGTCACTTGTCGCGTTGGATAATACTTCGTGAGATGGCGCGTCGTCGCGCCGTTGCCACACGCCACGTCGAGGATTGTCCCGGCCTTACGTGGCACGAAGGCCAACAACTTTTCCATCAAGTTCTCACATGCTTCACGCGGACTCTCAAAACCGTGTACGCGATAACCGAAGTTCCAGAAGCCGCTGTGCTCGAAGTATTCGTCGAGAAAAGCCGTATCGACGCGTTCATCGTACAAGCGGCGAACGTCGATCGGGCTGGATGATTCGTGGGGCGCCTGATCGGCGTGGGATGATGTGTCTTCAACCGATTCATCCGTTGCTGGCGAATCAGCCCGATTCAACATAGCGCGCGTCATTTCGGCCATGCCCTCTCGCAACGACACTTGCGGCGTGAACTTAAGCGCGGCCTGTGCCAGCGTGATGTCGTAACGCGGAAACTCATACGCGCGGAAGTGCGCCCCGCGTTTGAGGACGTCTGTGTCGTGTCCGTCGCCTGATGCCGCGATCCAGATCAGCGACTTGATCTGTCCGGCGGTAGCCGTCTCGCTGCCTGCGATGTTGATCTCTTTGTTGCGCGCGGCGGGTTCCGTTCCGGCCAGCACAACTGCATGCGCGACATCTTGCACGTGAACCATCTGCAATTTCGACGCGGGCAAATCGGGCGAGACCCAGCGCGGCTCGCGCATGGTCTGCCGCACCAGTCGATCGGCGAACGGCGCTGCCGGGCCGTACACAACTGACGGGCGCAGGATCACGTATTCGAGATCGGACTGCCGCGCATAACAGCGAATCGTATTTTCAACCGCGATCTTGGGCGCCATATAATACTGCGTAAACACATCACGTTCGTAATCGCGCTGCATCAGGTTCGTTTGCTCAGTCACCGGTAAGCGATAGATCATCGCCGGCGGGCCGTAGACCGCAACCGAACTCGTATAGACCATACGCCGCACGTGATTCGTCACACACGCGCTCAGCAAGTATTCGGTGCCTTTGACGTTGCGCTCGACGACTTCCGCGCTGACGGTTTCTTCCGGCACATTCGACATCAAATCAGGTCCGTGCTTTGAATGCCACTGCCACGCGAGATGATAAACCACTTCGACATTCGCCGTCGCTTCGAGCAGCACGGCTTCGTCCATGAGCGTGCCAGCAACGATCTCGACATTTTCACGCTGCGCCAGTGCCTGCGCCCGATCGGATTGCGCCAGCGTTTCAGGGCGAATCAACACACGCACGACATCGCCGCGCACGAGCAATTCGTCGAGCACATAGGCGCCGATAAAACCGGTAGCGCCCGTCAACAAGATACGCATGGCATCACTGCTCCTCGAAACGGCTCATCATTGAAAATGGTTGAGTCGCGGCCGGCGGGAATTGCGGCGCGGGGTTCATCGCGTCCAATACTTCGCGCAGGCCCTGTTCAAGCATCACGCGCGGCATGTAATCGAGTAACGCTTGCGCACGTGTGAGATCGTAGCGCAGACTGTAGTTGCCCGTGTTGCGCACGAGCGGCGGCGTCATGCTCATCCACGATTGAAGCCCCAGGCTCTTCGCAATCACGGCCAGCATATCGCGCATTGAAAACAGCTCACCGCCTGCGATGTTGACGATCGCGTTGGCCGGTGTCATGATCGTTCCGGCCGAAACGATCGCTTGCGCAAGATCGCTCACATGCACCCATTGATTCGCCGCAGACTGTCCGCCATGCGATAAGGCCCGCCACGGATTGACTGCCAGCCCGCGGATGATTTGTTCGACCCAGCGGGCTTTGGGGCCATACACCGCCGCCGATCGCAAGATCGCATATTCAAGACCGCGCTCGTGATGACTGCGGCGCACCAAATCCTCGGCTTCGATTTTACTTTGCGCGTAGTTCCGCAGATTGTCATCACCCGCTGCGCGTAATGCGAAGTCTTCATGGATCGGCCACAAGAACGGCCACGGCGCGCGGGTGTAGACTGCAACCGAGCTCGTAAACACGATGCGGCGTACGTGATTCGCCACACAGGCGCGCAGAACGTTATCGGTGCCGCGCACGTTCACGCCGATCAGATCGGCCGGTTCATCCTCGCGCAGCAACGCGCTGAAATGAATCGCAGCCAGATGATAGACAACATCAATCTCGCTTGTGGCTTCCATCAATGAATCAGCATCCGTCACGTCGCCGACGACCACGCGCACGCGATCCTGGTGGTTTACCTGATCGATCGTGTCCGGCAGCGCCAGCACGCACACGTCATTGCCGCGCTCGATCAATCGATCGAGCACGCGCGCGCCGACGAAGCCGGTCGCACCGGTCAATAACGCACTCATCGTCATCACCCCTCTACGCCAAGCCACACTTCCGCGCCGCCGTTAGGATTCGGCACATAGGTCCAGCCATTCGCCAAGCGGGCGGGCACTTCCGGTCCGAACGGATTGGCCGTGCCGACAAACAAACCGCTGGACGACGAGACCATCGTGCGCACGCCATAGTTGTAGGGATTGCCGAAACCGGTCTGGGTCACCAGACTCCACTGCACGCCATCGCGCGTCTTCCATAGATCGAAGCCGCCTTGATGTTTGACGATATTCTCAACGCCAAATTCGTGCACATGTTTTTGCAGCCACGCCAACATACGATGCCGCTGCGCGTAGGGTAAGAACACGCTCCAATCGAATGTGCCGACATACAGCCAGCCGCGATGCACGGCCATGCGCCAGATGTAGCCATTGAAAAAATTATTAAAGCCAGGCCCCAGACCGCCAATCGGAACCTTTAGGCCGTACGGTGTGTCACGCTGCGTCCCGATGACGAGTTCCCAACTATCGTCGGGAAAGATACGGATGACTTCGCCGGCCGCTGGGCCGATACGATAGGTGCGATCGTAGCCACCGTTCTGCAAACCGCTGCCGACGTAGAGGGCGTTATCGAACACGCACAGGCTCATCGCCATCTCGCTCAAGTTGCCCCGATATGCGCCGCGGTCGATCACTTTTGTCCAGCGGCACGGCTCCGATCCGGTCGCCGGAGTTTTCCAGATTTGATAACCCAGCGCGTGATTGAACGTCGCCGCGTAGAGATGATGGTTGAAAACTTCCAGCTCAAAAATGCCCGCATTAGTTGGATCGCCAAAGCCGGGCGTGCAGGCCAACTGCCAATCGTCGTTCACCGGATCGGCGCTGCGGAGAATGATCGGCGCACGGGTAGTGTTCCACGTCGTCCCCTCACCGGCCGGTGCAGCAAACAGATGATCATCGAACGCGACGAGCGAGCGAAAGGTCGATACGTTGGGATTGCCGAGTCCCGGCTGGGACACCGGCTCGAATTGCGCCCCATCGATCGATCGCAAAATGCGCGCGCCCGTGCCGCGGCCGGACGACGACAGCGCGCTGACATACAAGGCCGACGATGGATCTGATCGACCTTGAAAGACGGCCATCCCGCGATAACCGAGATCGCGCGGGACGGGCTTAGAATTCCGACCATTAATCACGGGCGACGTGTGCAGCTTTTCCCACCGTGCGGCGTCGTAATCGTAACGCCAGATTTGCGCGCACAGATCAAGCTGCTCGACGCTGTCTGGCACTTTCACCGGCCACGGTTGCATCGCCGCCGCATCCGCCGGCGGAAACAACTTCAACAGAGCCAGCAGATGCCGCGAAGTGCCGACATACAAATGATCTTGAAATTCGATCATCGAATGCGCGTAAGAATTTTGCGGATCGCCAAAGCCCTGCCCGGCGATACGCGTGAAGTCACTCGCCCGCAAGCCATCGGGCGACACGCGCTCATCACGCGCAGCGCTGCGCTGCGCATCATGGACAACGGTTGCTGATAAATCCAGGCGCGGAAGATCGATCATGCTCATTTGAAAATATACGTTCCCGTAAATACGGTGTTGACAATCAGACCTGTCGCGGGAGCGCCGCCGCGATCATATCGGAACAAAGCTGGCTGCCCGAACGTGCCGAGTCCCGGCAAAATCGTGCCCTTGGCCGACACCGCTAACGGTTGGTGCCACACGGGCCGTGCCATCGGCGCGCCTGTGGCGGGCAGTGCAAACGCACCCAGAAACCCGTAGTTGATGAAACCATGACGCGGCTTCAATCGAAAGTTGGTGTAGGCCACAATCTCGTGCGCGTCCCGATCGTAAGCGAGGCCGAACGGGCTGCCGACTTTCACTTCGGCCACGCGCGGATCATTCGCAAGCGAAATCAATTGACACGCAGGCAACGGTCGCGGCGCTGGAACTTGTCCCGCCAGTTGATCGACGTTGCGAAAAACATAGACATCGTTCAACGTCGTCACCAGCAGTGTGCGGCTATCCGCATGGAGTGCAGGCGCAGCATACACATCGTCGCCGAATTCGGCCTCGAGCACGCATCGCCAGCGTTGCGTGAAGCAGCCAGCGTGGTCTTCGATCGCCGTAATCGATGGTAGCAGCCGGCCATCGTTCAATGCATGCGCGTGTGCAAATAGAATGACCCGGCCATCCGTCGTCACGTAAGCAGGCGGCGAGCCGGTGCCTTTGTAAAAGCCGATGAGAATTCGATCGGGTGACTCGGCGTTGTAACCGATCGGTTTGATCCGACGATCGGATGCCGATCGGCTCAACTCGATTCGCAGCACATGCACCGGGCTCACGATCGGGTTCAGCGGCGGGATCGTCACCTTCGCTTCAAAGTCCGCGATCAAGTACATCACATTGCCGATCACGGCAGGCGACTTCGTCGTCGTGAAGGCGCCGCGATAGACGATGCCATCCAC
>JBGQGR010000063.1:0-9318 GCA_041497495.1 Anaerolineae bacterium
AACCCGCTGCCGCCGTATCTGTATGGTGATGTGGTCACGCTAACGGCGAGTGCCGCCACTGGCTGGAGTTTTGCCGGGTGGAGCGGTAACTTGACCGGCGTGACGAATCCGGCGGCCATCACACTGAACGGCGACAAGGTGGTCACGGCGATCTTCACTCACAACCCGGTCAATCTGACGGTCAATGTCGTTGGCAGTGGCACGGTTGGCCAGAACCCGCTGCCGCCATATCTGTATGGCGGTGTGGTCACGCTAACGGCGAACGCCGGCACCGGCTGGAGTTTTGCCGGGTGGAGCGGTAACTTGACCGGCGTGACGAATCCGGCTACCATCACACTGAACGGCGACAAGGTGGTCACGGCTACCTTCACTCACAACCCGGTCAATCTGACGGTTAATGTCGTTGGCAGTGGCACAGTCAGTCGGAACCCGCTGCCGCCGTATCTGTATGGCAATGTGGTCACGCTAACGGCGAATGCCGCCACCGGCTGGAGTTTTGCCGGGTGGAGCGGTAACTTAACCGGCGTGACGAATCCGGCTGCCATCACGCTGAACGGCGACAAGGTGGTCACGGCCACGTTCACACTGAGCTGCATTCCGGTGAGTGGTGTGGACTTCTCCTTCACTCCGGCTCTGCCGAAGGTTGGGCAGGTCGTTTCCTTCACAGGGACTGTTAGCGCCGGTACGTCACCGATCACGTACACGTGGAACTTTGGCGACAGCGGCATGGGTAGCGGCCAAATTGTAGCCCACGCCTTCCCGTTGACGACGACGACGAAAACATACTCGGTGACGATGACGACGCAGAATGCCTGTACCGTGCCGACACCGAAGCAGAAGGCGGTGACGGTGACGCCGTACAAGTTGTATCTGCCCGTGGCGATGAAGAACACGCCATAGGATAGACAAATAGAGTGGGGCAAGTTGTCAACTTGCCCCACTCTCTCCCGTCAGGTCCGGCAAGCAATGCATTGCCGGAGGTAGGCTTGGCGCGGAAGTAGTGTGTCGTCAAGCGTGTATAATGGACGCGGTGATTGCCCGGGCGCAATCGCCCGCTTGACCCAATCGCACGCTCGACGCCGCAACCCGCATGAATAGCGCTCATCTCCGGTTTCTCATTACGCATCACGCCTCACGCCTCACTCGTCACTTTTCACGCGACCTCCTCGCGGGCGTATGCCTGGCCTTTGTCACCCTCGCTTTCTTCTGGCCGATGATATTCTCTGGAAAATTTATTCCGCATGGCGGCGGCGATCTGGCCTCGTTCCTGTATCCGCAATATTCCTTCGCTGCGCAGTCGATTCGAGCCGGATCGATCCCGTTGTGGAATCCACATTTGTATTCGGGCGCGCCGTTTCTGGCGGATAATCAAGCGGGCGTGCTGTACCCGATCAATCTGCTGGCCTTCTGGTTGTTCCCCAATTTCACTTATCAAGTCACGGAGTGGTTAGTCGTCCTGCATATTTGGATCGCAGGCGTGGCGATGTACATATGTTTAAGAATGTGGCCCTCCCTCTCCCGGGTAAACGGCGCGCGAGCGGGGCTAGGGTGGGGGCCTGCTGTGCTTGGTGCCATCGCGTTCATGTTCAGCGATGTGTTTGTGACGCACATCGGCAACTTGAATTTGATCGCAGCTGCGGCGTGGATGCCGTTGGCTTTCGGATTACTGACGCGCGGCTTGCATGACCGGCGAGCCGGAAAAGTTATCGGGAGCGGAATCATCTTTGGGCTGGCACTGCTCGCCGGGCACGCGCAGATGTCGGTGATCACGTTGATCGGATTAGCGTTGATTGCCGTGTGGCAGATCGTTATCGCCGGGAGTTGGCGCGATCGATGGCGAGTGATTGGACTAGCCGCATTGATGTTAGTTGTTGCCTTTGGCCTTACGGCGATGCAGCTGCTCCCGTCGCTCGAGTTGACGCGCTATTCGTTGCGATCGGGCTTGTCGTATGAAGAAGCGACTGCGTACAGTTTGCCGCCGACGGCACTCGTGTCGATCTTTTCGCCGTTATTGTTTGGCCGTGGCCCGATCGATTTTTGGGGGCCGTGGCAGCGCGTCGAGACAGGTTATCTGGGTGTTGTCCCCTTGGTGTTGATGTTGTTTGCTTTCACGCGCAAAAATTTACGCCAAGTTTTGTTTTTAGCTTCTTTAGGTTTGATCGGTTTGCTCATTGCCTTAGGCAAGTTCACGCCAATCTATTCGCTCTTTCATGCTCTGCCGATTCTGAATGGCCTGCGCGTTCCGGCGCGATTTATTCTGCTGACGGATTTCTCGATCGCGGCTCTGGCGGCGATTGGACTGCATAACCTGCTCAATACAGAATGGCGAAGGCGGAGTGTGATTACGCGTAGCGCTGGCGTGATTGTTGTTGGCGTAATCAGCCTATGGGTTGCGTACCAGTCCCTTGGGAATTCAGAGCACCTCGGCAACCTGTTATCCGCGTCGATATTTTTCGCAGCTATTGCCTTGAACGCTGGCCTCTTAATCGTACTGCGAATGAAATTAAGAATCACGAATCAAAAATTGGTAATCCTTTTGATTGCCCTCATGACATTTGAACTTATCTTTTTGGGCTCAACGATCGAGATTGACGCCAACGATCCTGTTGCCGGTTTCGTTCATCCGCAAGTGGTTGAATTCCTGTACTCGGATCCGAATCCGTATCGCATTGAAAATACATCGACTGTGTGGCAGCCCGATGTCGCGCTGCTCAATGGACTCGACGACATCGGCGGAATTTTCAATCCGTTAGGTCTCGCAAATTACGAAACGTATCGCGGCGGCATGGGGAATCGAGGTTCGGCGCTGTTTAACTTCCTCGGCGTGAAGTATGTGCTCGCGCCGAAGGATCAACCGCCGGGTGATGCTTCATTCGTGCCGGTGTTCAATACCGATCCATCGATCGATGTCTATCTCAACACTCACGCGCTGCCGAGGGCACAGTTGATTGATCGGGCGATTGTTGTTTCGAATGGCGAGGAAGCCTGGCAAGCGATTCATCAGGCCGACTTCGATCCATCGAAGGATGTTGTCATTCAAGGTGGAGAGGAACTATCGGGCGCGGAAGGACAACCGGGTAATCGATCGATCGCATTTGGATCGATCGCCAACGATCGGATCGAGCTTAACGTTCAATCGGATTCAGCGGTATACTTGGTGTTGAGCAACGTATATTATCCGGGCTGGATCGCTTCGATCGACAATCGGCCTGCAGAAATTTATCCGGCCAATTTTGCTTTTCAAGCGATCGAAGTCTCTAGCGGATCGCATCACATTGTTCTGCAATTCGATCCACCGAGTTGGAAAGCGGGGTTGTCGATCAGCGGTGTGGCCGCGCTGGCGTTGGCGATTTGGTTTGCTTCTCGCTGGGGACGGTTACATCGATAACGTTGTGCAATCGAGTCCGTTTGTGGTACGATGACAATGCCTTTCAATCTATTGTCAGGAGGACCGGAAATGAGTCAAATGCCTGGTATGGATGCACGTACGCGCAAACTGAAGTTCTGGCTGTTCGGAATTTTCGTGTTGGCCTTCGCCGCAGTCACTGCAGTCTTGGGTGCGGTGAGTGGCGGAAGTCTGGGCTTGATCTTCGGCCAATTGAATTACTGGCTGATGATTGCGATCGTGGCCGCGTTGTGCGTCATCGCTTACTTCGTGCTGAATGCGGTGGGCAAGAAGTAAAGCCTGAGGCCGATGACTTGATCATCGGCCTCTGTTTTTATTTCAGCCCCAATACGCCGCGTGAGATCACGAGGCGTTGTATCTCGCTTGTCCCTTCGCCAATCTGCATCAACCGTTGATCGCGATAGATGCGTTCAACGGGAAACTCTGCACTGTAACCATACCCACCGTGAATTTGAATCGCGTTGAAGCACACGCGCTCGGCCATTTCCGTCGCGAATAATTTTGCCATGGCCGCTTCGCGCGCAAATGCTTGGCCGTTTTGCTTCGACCATGCCGCGCGATAAACCATGAAGCGCGCCGCATCGATCTCGGTCGCGGCGTCGGCGATCATCCACTGGATGGCTTCATACTCGGCGATCGGTTTGCCGAATGTCTGACGTTCCTTCGCATACTTGATCGATTCTTCATATGCGGACTGCGCTAACCCGATCGATAACGCCCCAATCCCGATCCGTCCGCCATCCAACACTTGCAGCGTTTGCCGTAAGCCCGCGCCTTCGGCTCCCACCAGATTCTCGATCGGCACTCTGATGTTATCGTACGTCACCGCATGCGTGGGCGATCCTTTGAGTCCCATTTTCTTTTCAGCGGGACCGATGATCAAGCCCGGCGTATTCGTCGGCACAAGGATCAGCGCCATCGAACTCGATCCGCCCGATCGATCAGTGCGGCACAGCGTGACGATCACATCGGCGATGCTGGCGTTCGTGCACCACATCTTCGAGCCGTTGATGATCCACTCAGCGCCCTTCTTCTCTGCAAAAGTTTTTACGCCGCCCGCTAGATCGCTGCCCGCCCCCGGTTCGGTGAGGGCCAACGCGCCGAGCTTACCCGATCCAGTGGCGAGTGGCGGCAAATATTTTTTCTTCAATGCTTCTGAGCCAAACAACGCGATCGGCGCAGAAGCCAAGCCGTTATGCGCGGCGATCGCCAACGCAGTCGATCCGCAGCCGCGCCCCAGTTCTTCGATCGCGATTGCGGCGCTGATTGCATCGACGCCCGCGCCGCCGTATTCTTCCGGTACGTTGAGGCCCAGCAAACCGATCGGCCCCATCTTCTCGACGGCCGGCCAATTGAATTCGGCGGCTTCGTCGGTGTGCCGCGCGCGCGGCTTCACTTCGGCTTCGACGAAATCGCGCACGGCGCGTTGAAACAGTTGCTGTTCTTCGTTGAGTTGAAAGTCCACTGATGATTTATTCCCTCAAATGATTTGAACCACGGATTTCACAGATGACACGGATGATATTTGAACAACAAAAAAAGCCTCGGCTTGTTGCTGACATTCAATGCCAACCCCGCCTTGGCTCATTCGAACTCGATCTGTCTGCACCACAATTGTATCAGCGTTACGCGTCGTGTGTCAAACTCGATTTGACTTATCCAGCAATTCTCAACATGAACTGATAGATGTTGGTCGTTGCGTCTTCAGCAAGTCGAACAGCACTGCTGCATTCTTTAACGCGCCTACCGCGCTGAAAAGAAGTCGAAGGATTCGCGGTTTATCTCATCGCTTCTTGCGCGAGTCACTTGAGAACGAGCGGCAGATATAAGAACGGGTAATCGATCGCTTGCCGTTCCACTGCGCCGACATCGCAAGTGCCCTTCACTGGACGCGGCTTGCCGCGCTGATCCGTGGATGGACAACCCCGTATTGGTGCCGAAATCAATCGCGGGGCTGCTGCCGTACAGTATGTGCGTCTTCAGGGGGCCGCCATAGTTACCCAGCGGCGCGAGCATCATGTTCACATTATCCCGCCCGTTTCCCAAGCCGCAGGTGTTGTCGCAAGAGAGATTGAAACTGCCGGAGATGGAGCCACTGCAATTTCCACCGAAAGGGCTGTTCGCCACAATCGTGTTCGTGAGCGTCGCTGAGTTCGGAAAGCTGTAGATGCCACCACCGCTTAGGTGCTGTGCCGTATTCGAATAAATTTCCGTTTCGACAATTTGCGTCAGATGGGGATTAAATATCCCTAATCCGACGGCGCCGCGCAAGCATCACCGTGATAAATCGTGATGCTCTCTGGCAGCGGCAGGTGCGTGAGCGTGAAGCCGCCATTTGCCACCGACACTGCTAACGTGGAAAATGCCGTCCACATGATTACGGGAATGGGATCAACGTTTAATCAACGGCAAGAATAGTCTGACTCCTTGCACAACATTGTACGGAAAAGCCCCTGTGCCCTTGAAGTGAATCCAGCCGACGTTCTCAGCCCACGCGTACCCATCAAATGAGCGAGTGACAGGATTGATTGTCACGCCACCGAATGTCGGATTGAATTTGATCCAGCCCGCGTTTGTGCTCCAAGCATAGCCGGATAAATTACCCGACAAATTCTTGTTCACGCCGTAATTGGTTATGGATGTGTTGTTGTACGTGTGTGCCGCACAGCCGCTGAATGTGCCCAGCCGGATCCAACCGATGTTCTCCCCCCAAGCATAGCCCTCGAGATGATCGGCGCAAACGCTCACGCCGCCGTTGGTGGGGTTGAAGTTGATCCAGCCGACATTCGTGCCCCACGCATATTTATTCACCGAGTCGATGTTGCCTGCTGCCTCGACCACTTGCAATATTCCTAATGCGATCACCGCTACCCCGACCGCAAATAAAATACGAATGATAATTTTTTTTGACATTAAAGTTTCTCCGACCCATCCCCCTCGCCCCTTCCCATCCTGAGCCAAGCCGAATGGAAAGTCGCAGGAAGGGAAGAGGGTTGGGGTTAGGTGATCTATTGTCCGCCGCGAACGGGCCACACATAGTACGTGTTCGTCTTGGGTTGATTGCGGTTGACCGTGCCAATGTCAAAGTCAATGTCCCAGGCCGCCGAGGTATTGTTCGCGACCACATTACTCGACCAGTAGCGGAGGGACTGCACGTTGGTAAATGGGGATGTGGAATTGTCTGGAAAGGCTGGACTGGAGTAATTGTAATCTATCAGACTCAGCAGCTCCCGCAAGTTCGGAAGGCGCCAATCGCCAGCAGTGGATCCGTCCGTCAGAGAGCACTGCCCGTTTGCCAACCCGTTGGCATCCGTTAAAGCCTGCGCCCAAGTTTGCGTGCTGAAGCAATTCGCATTCCGCAGCCAAATCAGCCCCGTCAAGTTGTCCTTCACGGTGCCGTTGCTGTTGTTAGTGAAGCGCGGGCTGGGCCACAACACGCCTTTCCGCAGTTCACTATCATCGCCTGGAGAACCACATGGGCAAAGGTTGCGTGTGGTCCTGGGCACATGGGCGCTCGTTCCGATTAGGTCGAATATCTCATCCAGAGTATGCATCGTTCCGGTTCCTGGAGCCGTGCTTGGTTCAGTGAAGGACGTCATCGCCGGGGCGTCCGTTCCTCCATTACTAATCCGCTGGTAGATCTGATCCAACGTGTGCATCTGCGCCGCGGCAGAATTCGGACCTCCCGGGGCATCCGGGCTCCCAGCGGAAAGCCGCCCAACACCGAAACTCAGAGTGATCAACACGACCACGATCAAAATAGATTTGTTACGCATGGCGCAACCTCCTTAATGAGAAATTTTTGCAGCACCGTCGGGTTTCATCCGGCGGCAGCCGCGAAATACAAAAAGACAGACCCATTTCAAGTGTGTACCTCAAGATGGACCAGAATGGCCCCAGACAGGACGCGCGGCAAGTTCTTCGAGTGTCCTGATGACCGTGGTCCTCACCCTGTGACGAATCCTTTTGTCAGGGATTCGATTCGCGCGCAAGCGCTGAAGCACA
Source organism: Anaerolineae bacterium (assembly GCA_041497495.1). Taxonomy (GTDB): domain Bacteria; phylum Chloroflexota; class Anaerolineae; order Fen-1058; family Fen-1058; genus JBGQGR01. Next base: position 7,412 of record JBGQGR010000063.1, read on the forward strand.
TGCTGCGGCACGACAATTCTAAAATCGTTCATGACGACCTCTTTGCGTTTCATGTTGGAGCAACGGCTGACCTGTTTCCCCAACCCATTTTACAACGCAACGCATCTCTTTCAAAATCGCCGCGCCTTCATCTCAGAATGAGCGGGAGCGATAGATTGAACAACGTCGGCGCGCTGCCCCAGAATCCGCCGCCCAACGAGTACGTTCCGCCCATCAGCACGCCCGCATCAAACTGCCCAATCGTTCCGCCGAGCGAATATGTGCCGCCTGTGCTAAACATCGCACCGCCGCCGTCAATCGAATTCCATGTCAGATCGTACGTCCCGCCCGATTGTGCGGAAACATTTACGACGTTCTGGCTCGACCCAAGTCCCGCGACCAGCAACAACGCGAGCGCGACGCAGCCAATCGAACGGACTGCCGGGCACTAACTTATCAGGCAACGTATATCTCCTTGCCTTCGGCCAAAACGCTGCGGTAGATCAAGCCCATATTATCCTTGTGTTGATCCAATAGGCTGGGCGTTGCGACGACAATATCCACCGGAAAGCCAAACCCGGTGAGTTGCGTGTAAAGATACCGCACGGTGTTGGAGCGATGTGTACCGTCTGGCATCACGACCATCACATCGACATCACTATCGGGGCCGATCTTGCCGCGTGAGGTTGAGCCAAACAGAATAATGCGCAAGGGATGCACTGCATCAACAATGCGTGCGATCAAGTTGTCGATAAGGGTTGAAGATTGTTGAGCGATAACGGTTGCCCATATTGTTCCCCGCTTTATTCCCGCGTGCCTCAATGCAGTAATTGTATCAGCGTTGCGAGTCGTGTCAAACGCATGACATCTCCTCGCCGATGATGCGCCCACCCCGTTGATCATAGAGAGTATTTCTTGAATCGGCTGGCGATTGGAAATCGCGCCTGAGGATCACGCGAAGTCGCCCTGCAGCGACTAAATCCAAGCCGACGAAGGTCGGCTTAGCGTAGTTGTTGATGCGATTTCAATCGCAGAATGAATTTTAAAATAGTTTCTTGCCCGCGCCGAGTCCGCGCTTCTTGCGGATCAGAGGATTCATTCAATTTCGCGCTCGCGTGTGGCACGCTGAAAAAGTTACTGCGCTCCGTTCAGTTGAAACTCCTTAATCGATGCTGCTCTTCGGGCTGTTCGGCGAAGAGTCCGCCACCAGTCTTCCGCCTCTCACGGTTGCACCAATCACGATTCCGGCGCTGATGAGCACGATGTTTTTGATAATGTACTGGCCTTCCAAAGTGGGCGCATACGGAATGCGGAGGAAGGCCTCCTGCGGGAAAAAGAAGAGCGGTGTAATCGTCCCCAGCATTTGCAGCCACAGCAAGAGCAATGTGGCTCGCATGAACGCACCGATGATAAGCCCCAGTCCAATCAGACATTCCCAAGTTGCTAGAATCAGGATCGAGACCTGCGCTGGGATCATCCCGAAAGTCAGAACGCTAATAGTACGCGTTGCGAGGTTTTGAGCGGGACTGAGACCCGGGAAGAACTTTAATACACCGAACCAGATAAAGACAACGCCTAGACTGACGCGCAATAGCGTAATGCCATGACGAGCCATCCAATTTGTAAGTCGCACATCCACCGACGTAAACAGTTTACGGAGGCTTTCCATGCGATCCTCCTTGAGTTAATGTAATCGACGCCCGACGTATTGAAAGTCCATACGAGCGAACGCTTTTTGATAAGATATTGATTTTTCAACCATATCACACTCCCGATCGCGATGCCGCCTCAATAAGTGGATAATAGTCTTGTCGAACGCCATCGATTTAATTTTCTGCGACCAGCTCAATCTGCACCGAAAGTTGAAGCCGTAAGTTGCATCGACGACTGAATATCCAAGCGAAAAGGAGGCGGTGTTTAAATCGTTC
>JBGQGR010000064.1:0-9236 GCA_041497495.1 Anaerolineae bacterium
CCCGCGTGCATGGCGAAGTGATGCGTAGCATAGTGCGTCATGTCGTAGATCAAATAGCCTGTCACCACGCCGGAGAACATCGGCGCGATCCACAGCGGCGCGTTGAACAGTCCACCGACGATCGATGCAAACAAGGCATAGAAGAGGAACGCCAACGGCACACTGAGGATGGGCGGCATGACCAAGCGTGTCTTTAACTGCGGCTGCGCGTGATGCACACCATGAAACAGGAAGATGATCTTTTCCTGTGCCGCATTGCGCGGCCGGAAGTGAAACACAAAGCGGTGCATCATATATTCCGTGAACGACCACACGATCAGGCCGATGATGAACGCAGCGGGGATGTAAATCGCGTTTAAGCTTACCGCCGCCTCGGCCACTGCGCGCGCCAGGAAATAACCTGCGACCGGTACCCAGATCACCAGCACGGTGATCGGGCTGATGTGCGTGAAGTATTCCAAGAAGTCCGACTTGAATAACCGGATCGGAACGTCACTGTTGTTGATTTCGTAATGCAGCATAGTTGATTTGGCCTCCCGTAAATTGGCTGTTAAGACATTGAATGGAATAGACTAGGCTTAATTGTACCAGATATTAAAAAGATGCTCGGCTTGCCCGAACATCTTTAACGATACACCCAAATTCGTCGCTCCGCAACGCGACCTGGCTAGCAAATGCGCGGCAGCATCTCGCCCATCAAGACATCGACGATGCGATGGCTGCCGATCGAAGTTTTCATCAAGACACGGGCCTGCGGCTGAGCATTCACTTCACCGACGATTACGGCTTCAGCGCCATATCGATTTTGACGCATGACTTGCAAAACCCGATCGGCGTCTTCACGCCCGACGATGGCGATCAACTTGCCCTCATTCGCCACATACAATGGATCAAAGCCCAACATCTCGCACGCCGCCCGCACCGCCGATCGAACGGGAATCGCAGCTTCGTTCAGCGTGATACACACTTTCGATTGTTGAGCAATCTCGTTGAGACTTGTCGCCACCCCACCCCGCGTCGGATCCCGCAGCACGTGAATGTGCTCACTCGCATCGAGCAGCGCGGCAACCAAATGATTGAGCGGCACAACATCGCTGCATACCTCGGCTTCAAAATCCAACTCGCCGCGCGCGCTGAGAACCGCGATGCCATGATCGCCGATCGGGCCGGAGAGGATCACCACATCGCCGGGCTGCGCCATCGAGCCACTGATCGAAACACCCACCGGCACAACACCAATCCCAGCGGTGTTGATGTACAGTCCATCGGCTTTGCCTTTTTGCACGACCTTCGTATCGCCCGCGACGATCTGGATGTTTGCTTCTTCTGCTGCAACGCGCATCGACTCGATTACACGTTGAAGCGTATCCACTTCAAGTCCTTCTTCAAGAATAAAACCTGCAGTGAGATACTTGGGTATTGCACCCATCATCGCAATGTCATTGACCGTGCCACACACAGCCAAACGGCCAATGTCGCCGCCGGGAAAGAACAGTGGCCACACCACATGCGAATCGGTGCTGAACGCCAAGCGCGTGCAGCTGTTAAGATCGAATACGCCCGCATCATCACCAGCGCGCAATGCGTCATTGTCAAATGCAGGCAGGAACGAGCGCTTGATGAGATCGTGCGACAGTTTTCCGCCGCTGCCATGTCCCAGCATGATTCGATCGCGCTGTTGAACCGGCGGTGGACAAACTGCACCTTGGATGATCACGGCTTCATCGCTCATACTTCGATCCTTCGATACCGATAATACGCCGCACACGACCCTTCGCTCGAAACCATCGTCGCGCCGAGTGGATGTTCCGGCGTGCACTCTTGGCCGAACGCGGTACACTCGATCGGTTTTTGGCGGCCCTGCAAGATCAATCCGCCGATGCACAATGACGATTCTTTGGTGTTGATCGCTTGAACATCAAAGCGCTTCTCCGCATCGAACTCACTGAATTCATCGCGCAATCGCCAGCCGCTCAGCGGGATCGTGCCGATGCCGCGCCACTTTCGATCACATTCGACAAACACCTTGTTGATGATCTCTTGAGCAGGTCGATTGCCTGCATATGTTACAACACGGCCATATGCGTTTTCAACTTCATGCCGATTGGCTTCCAGCTGCCGAACGGCCATCAAGATACCTTCAATCAGATCGACCGGCTCAAAACCGGTCACGACAATTGGAATGTTGAATTCGTCCGCGATCGGGGGATATTCCCAATAACCCATCACCGCGCACACATGCCCCGCGGCCAGAAAGGCTTGAACTTGATTGTACGGCGAGGATAAGATCGCGCGCATCGCCGGCGGGACACGGACATGCGACACTAGCATCGAATAATTCTTCACGCCCAACTTTTTCGCCTGCCAGACACTCATCGCATTCGCGGGCACAGTCGTCTCGAAGCCGATGCCGAAGAACACCACTTGCTTATCGGGATTTTGCTGCGCGATCTTCACCGCATCCAGCGGCGAGTAAACCACGCGCACATCGCCGCCGTCCGCGCGCGTACGGAACAGATCTTCATCCGAACCCGGCACGCGCAGCATATCGCCGAAGGAGGTGAAGATTACATCGGGGCGCGCCGCAATCGCAATCGCCTTATCGATCAATTCGAGCGGCGTGACGCATACCGGACAACCTGGCCCGTGGATTAATTCAATCTCCGGCGGCAGCAGTTCGTCGAGGCCGTGCCGCATGATCGAGTGGGTCTGACCGCCGCAGATTTCCATCAGCGACCACGGCCGCGTGACGATCCGCCGGATTTCGGCCAGACCCTTTTTCACTAACTCGGCGTCGCGATATTCATCAAGGTACTTCATTTGATTACCACAGACCTTTCGGATTTGCCCCGCGCCGCTGCGCTTCGGGGATGCTTCGCAAAAACCCGAAAGGTCCAACACGCTATTCTGCTGGCATGGTATGAAAGACATAGTCCCACGCGGGCGATGTCACACCGAAGCGCATATTCTCCATCTTGAAATGATGCAGCATGTGATGACGCTTGAGATATCTAAGATAGCGCCCCTTCAACGGCCAATGATGTGTGGCGTAATGCGTCAGATCGTAGGCCAGATAACCGGTGACTGTGCCCGCGAAAGTTGGCGCGATCCACAACGGCGCGTTGAGCGCTCTGAACACCAGCGAGAACAAGCCATAGAAGATCAACGCCAACGGAATGCTGACCACGGGCGGCATCACCAGACGCGTCTTCAAGCTCGGCTGGGCATGATGCACACCATGAAACAAGAAAGTGATACGCTCTATCGTCGGGGTGCGCGCCGGATAATGAAATACAAAACGGTGCATCGTGTACTCGCCGAACGTCCAGATGAACAATCCGATCACAATGGCGGGCAAAAGATACCAAGCGGATGCGGTCATGACACTCTCCTGAACCGCGCGCATCAAGAACAAAGCGATCACCGGCGCCCAAATCACGACGATCGCTTGCGGCGTGATGTGGGTAAAGAATTCCAGAAAGTCGGACTTGAACAATCGAATCGGTACTGCACTGTAATCAATTTGGTAATGCGTTGTTTGTGCCATTTTGTCTCCCCATCCTTAGAAGTTAGTTGATGCCCATCGGCGCAGGTTCTTGGCCAAGTTCTTCATCAACTGAGCTGATCTGCCGCAGCAGATCGAGCGTCTCTAACGCTTCGTCTTCATTCAATAAGTTCAGCGCGAAACCGACATGAATCACGGCGTAATCGCCGATCTGCGCTTCGGGCACGTACGACAAACACACCTCTTTGATCACGCCCCCGAAATCGACTTTGCCCATTCGCAGGCCGTTCGCTTCATACATCTCAGTTATCTTGCCGGGGATACCCAGACACATCATTCACCTCGTTGTATAGGCTGCAATCACCGCTTGTCCCAACGCCAGGCCGCCATCATTCGGTGGAACCAGTCGATGCGTATACACTTTGAAATTTTCTGCTCGAAGCAATTCGAGCGTGCGCTTTAAGAGAGTGACATTCTGGAAGACGCCGCCGCTTAGCGCGACTTCATTTAAGCCATGTCGATTGCGAAGCGATTTGCACACCTCGCGCACGATCAGCGCGATCGAGTTGTGGAAACGCGCCGACAGGATCGGGGCCGGCACGCCCGATCGGACGTCAGCCACGATCGATCGGATGATCGAATCTACATCAATCGCAAATTGCCAATCGATCGAAATTGGATAAGCACTCGTTTCATTTCGATCAGCCAATGCTTCCAATTCGATCGCGGCTTGACCTTCGTAATTAACTTCTTGGCGAACATTCAAGATCGAGGCGACCGCGTCAAACAAACGCCCCATGCTTGAGGTCGACGGTGCATTAATCATCATTTCAATTTGTCTGGCAATCGTGGCTCGCTCGACCGGATCGGCGGCTTGAACCGGGGCGAGATCAGCCGCCCACTCAATACCTGCGCTGCTTAGATAACTCAGGGCGATGCGATATGGATGCCACGTGGCTGCATCGCCGCCGGGCAGCGGCACATACTTCAAATGCGTAGCGCGAATGTAACCGCGATAATCGGCGACTAAAAACTCACCGCCCCAGATCGCGCCATCGGTGCCGTAGCCCGTGCCATCAAACGCCACGCCGATCACGGCGCGCCGATCGGGCAAGTTGTTTTCGGCCATGCACGCGGCGATGTGTGCATGATGGTGCTGCACGCCGATCGACTGAATATTTTCACGCTCGGCTTGCCGTAGTGCATACCGCGACGCGAGATAATCCGGATGAAGATCGTACGCGATGATATGCGGCTTGATGCGGAACAGTTTCTCGAAATGCATCACACTGTCTTCAAGCGATTTCAGCGTTTCATAATTTTCCACATCGCCGATATGCTGACTGAGAAAAGCGTAGTTATCCCGCGTGACACAAAATGTATTCTTGAGTTCGCCGCCTGCGGCCAGAATCGGCGGCGCGTTGAATGGTAACTTCACCGGATACGGCGCATAGCCGCGCGATCGCCGGATGGGCAGTTCGTGATTTTCAAACACGCGCAGGACGGAATCATCGCACCGAAGGTGGATGTCGCGATTGTGCAAGAGGAAGGCATCGGCTAAAGGCGCGAGCCGCTCGATCGCATCCTCGTTGTCGATCGCGATCGGTTCTTCGCTGAAGTTGCCACTGGTCATGACTAAAGGAGGAAGGCTGAGGGATGAAGGATGAAAGAAAAGCAACTCGTGCAACGGTGTATAAGGCAGCATCACGCCGAGAGTAGATTGACCGGGCGCAACCTGTTGAGAAATTGTTGAATCACTTCGCTTGTTTAGCAAAACGATCGGATGTTGCGGTGATTGCAGCAGCGCGCGTTCTCGATCATTGACTTCACAGAATTGCTCGATCGATTCAAGATTTGCGGCCATCAACGCGAATGGTTTATCAACTCGACCTTTACGGCGGCGCAGCTCGGCGACAGCAGCGGCGTTCGTCGCATCGCATGCGAGATGAAAACCGCCGAGTCCTTTGATCGCAACGATCTTTCCAGCCATTAAAAGACGTTGAGCTTCTTGTGTGGCGTCGTTTGCATCACGCTGATCTTTCGCACTCTGCACCCAGTATTCCGCACTCGTCTGAAGCCACACTTTCGGCCCGCACTTCGGGCATGCGATCGGCTGCGCATGAAATCTCCGATCGAGCGGATCGGCATATTCTTTCGCGCAGTCTGGGCACATATCGAACTGCGCCATCGTCGTCAGCGGTCGATCGTACGGGATGTCTTGAATGATAGTGAAACGCGGCCCGCAGTTGGTGCAGTTGATGAACGGATAACGATAGCGCCGATTCGATGGATCGAACAACTCGTGGCGGCAGTCGTCACACAATGCGAAATCGGCCGAGATCGGTTGGAAAGCGCCGGCCTGTGAGACCGAATCAACGATCGAGAAAGCCGTAAAGCCGTTCGCTTGGGCGGCCTGCACTTCGATCGAATCGATCTTGGCCAGCGGCGGCGCTTCGAGTGTCAGCGATCGAATGAAGCGATCGATCTGATCTGCCGCACCCTCGATCGAAATATCCACACCCGACGATGTGTTGCCTACTTCGCCGTGTAGCTCGTAGCGCCGGGCGAGACCGTACACAAAGGGCCGGAAGCCGACGCCCTGCACGGTGCCGCTGATATGAATGTGCCTTGTGACTGATGCAGTGCTCATTTCGGATTAGGCGTTATTTAACCGTGGATGTCTTCGATTAATTCACCGATGGCAGAGCGTGTAACCGCCTGTGCCGTGTCGACTTGAATACTATCGAGACGAAATTCATCGCCACTCATAACTTGGACGCGCTCGCTATCGCAATCCGGGCAGGCGATGCGATCGTCGGGCATCGCAAAAGTATTGCCACAATTCAAGCACTTCAACGCGGCGAGCACATGCTCAAAATGCAGCTGTGCGCCCTGGCAGAGTGTGCCCGGGCTGATAGTGTCCCAATAGAATTGGACGGAATCGTCGGCGATGCTTGATAACTGCCCAACGACGAAATACACATCCGTCACGCGCACGGCCTGAGCCGCGGTTGCATATCGCAGCGCTGTATTCAAAACATTTTCAGTCATCGCCAGTTCATGCATATATGCACCTAAATGAATGATCGTGAAAGCGCTCAACCTTTCGCACTCGTCTAGTGATTAGTGTAAGCCGACATCGGTCAACCACGAAGTGGCGTTTATCGCATTCCCATCCACTAAATGTCACGCAGCGGGTTATTTGAATTACCAAGATAGAGTTTTTCCCGACCAAAATCTTTGGCTTTTTCGATCAGTGATTTATGGTGCTTAGCCCAACAGTAATGATGCTCATCCCAACAGGTTGTGACATTTATCACTTATTACGTGTGCACCTTTGTGGCACGATGATCATCAGCATTCAAACAAGTTGTTCGCCAATCGAATGGACTATGCCGTTTGAGTTTTGGCGATTATGGCATCATGGAAAACCCTGATCGATCGGGCTAGCGGAGATGCAATTGATGATGAGCTCTAAGAGTGCTCATCGGTTATCGATCAAGCAAGCGGCCTCCATTGAGGATGGGGGTCGCTTTTTCTTTTTGCAAACTATGTTGAGTATTAGAGGAGGTGGCCATTGACTTCAGAGATTCAAACCAAGACAAGTTTCCTCCACGATCCGTCAAACCCTAACCTGCGTTTCCTGGAAGAAGTCAGCGCCCACACGGCCGGTGTCTCACGGTTGGAGATGTGCATCCAATGCGGCACGTGCGGCGGATCATGTCCGCCGGCGGCGGATATGGATCACACACCACGCATGTTATTCGCGATGATCCGCGCGGGTTTCCGGGAAGAAGCGCTCAGCAGCAATACACCGTGGATCTGCGTGTCGTGTTATCACTGCGTGGTGCGCTGCCCGCAGGGCGTACACATTGCGGATGTGATGTATACGCTCAAGAGCATGGCCATCCGCGCCAAACTCTACCAAGATTCCACCGCGCCCGATTTCTCTCGGTCGTTCGTCGACAACATCGAGAAATACGGGCGCAGTTATGAGTTTGGTCTCGCCACGCGCCATTACTTGAAGCACTTTCCGCTGCGCCTGCCCGGCATGGCGCCGATGGGCTTCGGTATGTTGACGAAGCAGCGCATGGACATCATGCCTCACAAGATCGACAACATCGATCAACTGCAGGCCATTCTAGAACGCGCGAAGGAAGTGGAGGGACTGTCATGAACGATAAGTATCTCTACTATCCCGGCTGTTCGATGGAGAGCAGCGCCAAAGCTTATAGCGAATCTTTGGCGGCCATCTGTGAACCGATCGGCCTGCACCTCGAAGAGATCAACGACTGGAATTGCTGTGGCGCGACCGAATATATCGGTATCAGTTTGACGCCGGCCTATTCGCTGATTACACGCAATCTCGCACTGGCCTCACTGCAAGCTGATGGTACGCGGACAGTCGTCGCACCGTGCAGTGCCTGCTACTTGAATCTTGCGAAAGCCGATTATTACATGCAGGAGCGGCCTATCTTGGGCGAGAACGTAAATACCGCGCTGGCCGCGGGTGGCTTGCATTACGATCCCGGTTCATTGTTCATCCGCCATCTGCTGGATGTGATCATCAACGACATCGGCCTAGATAAAGTGAAGAGCAAAGTCGTGCGCCCACTGACCGGCCTGCGCGTCGCGCCGTATCTGGGCTGTATGGTGCCGCGCCCCGATTATGAGCATCGCTGGTCGAATCCCGAATATCCCAACGAACTCGATCGGTTATTGAAGACCCTCGGCGCGGAAGTGATCGACTTTCCGCTCAAGACGCACTGCTGCGGCGGCCATATGACGCAGATCGGACCCAACACCGCGTTCGAATTGATCCGCCGGTTGGTGAGCTCAGCCGATCAATATCGAGCCGATGTGATGGTGACGCTGTGCCCGATGTGCCAGATGAATATCGATGCGTATCAAGGTGAAATGAACCGGCACTTCCACACCGATTATCGGATGCCGATCATTTTCTTCACCCAATTGATGGGACTGGCTTTTGGTTTAAATGCGAAGCAGTTGGGCTTTGGCCGCGAACTGGTCGGCACGCGTGAGATGTTGCAACGCATCGGCGTTGAAGCGCCGGAGCCGATCGAGGCCGTACCGGCCCATAAGCCGCGCATGAAAGAAGGGCTGCCCATGCCGCGCATGCCCGGCGATGAGGAGGTGAACTGATGACCGGACCATTTGATTCAGCCAGCAAGTCACCAGAACGCATCGGCGTCTACGTGTGTCACTGCGGCACGAACATTGCCGGTGTTGTCGACGTGGCCGAAGTGCGCGATTGGACCGAGAAGCGCTTGAAAGGTCGCGGCGTCATCATCGCCCGCGATTACAAGTTCATGTGCTCGAGCCTCGGTCAAGAGATGATCGAGAAAGATATTCAGAAGCTAGGTTTAACGCGCGTGGTCGTCGCGGCTTGCTCACCCCACTTGCACGAGCAAACATTTCGCAACGCCTGTCAACGCGGCGGATTGAATCCGTATCTATCTGAATTAGTTTCGATTCGTGAACAAGTCTCATGGGTGCACACCGATAAGCATGCCGCGACCGATAAAGCGAAAGCGGTCGTGTCCGGCGGCGTCGAGCGCGTAATCAAGAATGAGCCGCTTGAACCGCTGCGCGTGCCCATCAATGAAGCGACGTTAGTGGTGGGCGGCGGCATTGCCGGTATTCAAGCCGCGCTCGAAATCGCCGATGCAGGTTTTCCGGTCTATCTCGTCGAGCGTGAACCGTCGATCGG
>JBGQGR010000065.1:0-9172 GCA_041497495.1 Anaerolineae bacterium
AGATCGTGCAGTGCAATGAGCACCGCATAATCTTGATCGTGCGCCAACGATCGAACCAGGCTTAACACATCGGCTTGATACTTCAAATCGAGATGCGCCGTCGGCTCATCGAGCAGCAAGACATGCGCCGCTTGAGCTAACGCCCGCGCGATCAACACGCGCTGCTGTTCGCCGCCCGAAAGTTCACCAATGCGCCTCGAGGCAAGATCAAGTGTGTTTGTGCGATTCATCGCCTCCAGCGCAATCGATCGATCCACATCGCCTTCATGGCCCAGCCAGCCCAGATAAGCCGTGCGGCCCATCAACACCGTATCGTTCACCGAAAACGATTCAGGTAGGCGCACCGCCTGCGGCACAACAGCGATCGATCGAGCACGCAGATCGATCGGGAGTTGATGCACATCTTGATCGTTAATCGTTATGCGGCCGCGCATCGGTTTCAAAATACCGCTGGCCGCACGGATCAACGTCGACTTGCCGACGCCGTTCGGACCAATCAAGGCCAGCACTTCGCCCTGCCGCACATCGAGCGTGATGTCGCGCAGGACGATGCGGGAACTTAATTGGATCGAAAGTGAGTTGATGGAAAGCATGATGAGTAAAATGGGATGAGTGACAAGTGAATGAGCGATAAGCGATAGGCGATCTGCGTTACGCGACCTCACCCAAACGCCTGTAACTTCGCGCGACGAAGTAGCCACAAAAAGAACGGCGCACCGATGATCGCCGTGACAATGCCGACCGGCAATTCTTCGGGCGCGAGGATCGATCGGGCGAGAATATCTGCTAACAGCAGGCCCGCCGCACCCCCAATGATCGATAGCGGAATCAATCGGCGATAATCCGATCCCCACAACAATCGAACGATGTGCGGCACAGCTAAGCCGACAAAGCCGATGATGCCGGAGAACGCAACGGCAGCCGACGCGACGAGCGATGCGGCGATGACGATGACCAAACGCACACGATCCACATTCAAGCCCAGCTGCTTGGCTTGATCATCGCCGAATTGCAAAACATTCAATGGCCGTCCTAAAGCGACAAGCACAATCAAACCGATCGAGATATACGGCAAGATCGCAATCACCGGTTCCCAACCGCCTAACGCGAAACCACCCAACATCCACGCGATCGCGCGGCGTACTTCGTTCGATGATTGCAGCATAAGGAATGTCGTCAATGCCGTTGCAAATGATCCCACGGCGACGCCAGCCAGGATTAATGTAGTGACTGGTGTCGTGCGGCCGACTTGTGCGAGTTTGTAAACGATCGCGACTGTCAACAACGCACCGATGAAAGCCGCGATCGGCACGGCGAAAAATCCCAAGATCGATGACGGCCAGTGCCACGCCATCGCGATCACTGCGCCAAGTCCCGCGCCCGAGGCCACACCGATCAAGTATGGATCGGCTAATGGATTACGAAACAGACCTTGATATGATGCGCCGCTGCCCGCGAGCGCCGCGCCCGTCAATGAGATCAAGACGGTGCGCGGCAAGCGAATGCTCAACAAGATTGTTTCGGAAGTTGCCGACCAATCGGGCGTCAGATGAACAAAAGGCACACGCGACAACAGAATCTTGATCGCCTCGATTGGATTGATCGCCACCGCGCCGATCGCAATGCTGAGCAACAGCGCGATGATCAAAGCGATGAATGAAATCAAATAAGGTGATAGAGAGATGACACGCTGACGGGATGACAAGGTGACAAGCTGACTTCGCTTAATCAAGTCACTTGTTCCCGCCGTCTCGCTATCTTGCTGTCTCGCCATCTCTCTATCACTCATTGCAACTCTACTTGAACAGATCAGGATGCAGCAACATCGCCAACTGCTCCAGTCCATCGATCAGGCGCGGACCGGGACGACTGGCCAGATTGTCATCAAAAGCAAACACCGCTTTGTTCTTCACTGCCGCGATCGATGCCCAACCCGCGCGCGCGCCGATCGAATCGATCGATATGCCGTAAGCCGCGTCGCCCAACACAATCACCTCAGGATTTTGTTTGACGATCTCTTCAGCGCTGATCTGCGCGTATTGATCTTTCAAGCTCGCGCCGATGTTTTGCCCACCCGCCAGCCTGATCAGCAAATCGACGAATGTGCCGGGACCGGTAGTATACGGCTTCGTCGGATCAGTTGCATCGAGTTCGTAATAAACCTTCGGCATGAAAGATGACACTGCCACTTTGTTAACGACAGCAGCATAACGGGCTTTGGTGTTATCGATCAACTTCTGCGCCTCGGCGTCATGACCCGTCAATTGACCGGCTACCTTGATGTTAGCATACAAGCCGTCAAAGTCTGTCGGATTCGACAAGTAATAAACGGTCAGCCTCAAATCCTGCAGCGTCTTCACTTGTTCCGGCGGATTGATCTCGGCGGCGAGGATCAGATCGGGCTTGAGCGCGACGATCGCTTCGGTGTTGATCTTGCCGTAAACCGATCCGATGCTGGCGATCTGTTTAGCGGCTTCGGGAAAATCCGATAGTTCTTCGCGCCCGACAACTTGATCGCCCGCGCCAACGGCAAACAACAACTCCGTATTCGATGGCGCGATCGAGATGATGCGCTTGGGCACTGAGTTGAGCGTAACCGTATGACCAAGCCCATCGGTCAACACGATCGGCGTTGGAGTTGGAACAACAGTCGGGCTTGAAGTAGGCACTGAGGTCGGCGCAACCGTTGGCGTAGCAGCAGGCGCGCATGCGCCGACGAGGACCGCTAAGGCGATCAGGATCAATCGAGATTTGCGAAACATGGAGACATCTCCTTAAAAGTATTCAGAAGTCTTTTGAAACATGGCTGCTCTCGCAGGAGCGCCAGCTCCAGCATCTAAGATCGCGGAGCTGCCTGCCCTAGTAGCGAAGTGGATAGGGACGCTCCGCTTTGAGCAAAATTTTTGCTGCACAAACAAAAAGCCCCTTGTCGCGATGACAAGGGGTTGGAAAGTAACTGGTAAATTTAGCGGACCAGTGTTTTCCACCCCCTTTCGGCGAGGTTCGTGGTTAAACGCAGTGCGGGCGGGCGACCTGACTTATTAGCGCGAGGCTAACTTACAGTTGCGCGACAGTGTCGGACTTGCACCGACTTCGCCGTTTGGGCTTCACTCATCCGGGAGATGAAGCACCTGCACTGCTTGCTGTTCAGTTGTGAGCGAAACTATAACGCGAAGATCAAACGCTGTCAAGAGGTGAGGTGTGTTTCTCGTGGCGTGTTTCGTTTCTTACGCGCCACGCACCACGTTATCGCTCCTCACCATTTCTGCCTGTATTACTTGACAGTCGGCAACAAACACAAGGCAATTCAGCTCTTCAACTCACTCGTGCAATTCGGGCAGCGAGTGGCCTTGAGCGGAATGCCCGAATAGCAATACGGGCAACCCTTGGTCATCGGTGCGGCGGCCGGCGCGGGCTTCTTGGTGGCATTCATCGCTTTGATCAACATGAACATTGCAAAGGCGACGATCAAGAAGGTAGTGATCGTGTTGATGAAGACGCCGTAATTGATCGCCGCGGCGCCGGCTTTCTGCGCATCGGCCCATGAGGCGGAGGGGCCGCCCTTCAGAGTGATGAACAAATTGCTGAAATCGACGCCGCCCAGGGCCAAACCGACCAGCGGCATGATAATATCTTTGACCAGCGACGAGATGATCGCCGCGAACGCGCCGCCCATAATGAAGGCCACCGCCAGATCGATCACATTGCCGCGCCTGACAAATGTTTTAAATTCCTTGATCATTGTCAGCCTCCACTGTTTAAAGTTGCCTGCATTGAATCCAATTTGAGCTAATGGGTGCTGTTCAACGAAGCCAGCGTCCACTCGATCAACTGCGGCGCACAGGCGATGCACGTCTCCTCGATGTAATTCCATTTCGCGCGATCGTGGTTGAATAATTTCACACCGGCTTCCTGCGCAATGATCTGCCCGGCCGCGCCGTCCCACGGTTTCAAAGCCGCGTGAAAATAAATATCGATCCAGCCTGCCGCGATATAACACAACGCTAAAGCCGATGAGCCGATCGCGCGGATCGATTTCACTTGTGTGCCTGTTCGTTGGAGCCAGCTCAATCCGATCGAGCGTGCGGCCTCACCGCGTCCCCAATCCAAACCGATGATCGATTCAGCAACATCGCTCGTCATTGAAGCGTGAATCGGTCCGCCGTTTAACGTCGCGCCTCGATCGATCTCGGCAGCGAACAGCAAATCGCGCAGCGGATCGTAAATCGCGCCGGCGATCGGTTGGCCGTCTTGCACCGCCGCGATCGACGTGCTGAACATCGGCAGGCGGCGCGCGTAGTTCGTCGTGCCATCGAGCGGATCGACCACCCAGATCAATCGGGCTTTCGGATCCGGTTCAATGCCTTCTTCGGATAAGATCGCGGCATTGGGATCGTGCGACTTGATTACATCGACGATCACTGCTTGCGCGGCGAAGTCCGCATCGGTGACAATGTCACGCACACCCTTGGTTTGAATATCACGCACTTGCGGATATTTATCGCGGAGCACTTTGCCTGCGGCCAGTGCGGCAGATTCGGCAACAGAAAGAAAGTCTGTCATAGAAAAAATGCTTAATCCACACTGCCTAATGTCTAATTAGGCAGCGTGCAGTGTGCATTGAGCATTCGTTATTGATTCAGCAGCGCATCCGCATTCTTGGCTGCGTCATTCAATACAGCCGCCGGATCATTGCCCGCCACCGCCGCATTCACGGCGTGGATCAGCAGCTCGGCAATGCTGTCCCAGGCCGGAATGTCCGGCTGCGCCTTCGCCACCGACAACAGATCGAACGCAACTTTGAAACCGGCATTCGTGGCGAACTCATCCGCCAAACCCGGCCCGGCCGATTTGCGCAGCGGCAGCAGGCCGGTCAACTGCGACCAGCGCACCGACTGGGCCGTATCCGAAAACCATTTAATGAATAACCAGCCGGCTAATTGTTTGGCCGGCGTGCTGCGCAGCATCGTCCAGGCCGGTGCGCTGATCGTCAACGATTGATCGCGCTTGCCATACGGCACAGGCGATACGCCCCAGCGGAAACCGCCGCGCGCTTGCACCGCGTTGAAAATCTCCGGCAGCTGCGTCGTCAACGCAAAAATCATCGCCACTTTGCCGCGCGCAAAATCATTCACTTGGTCCGCATTGGTCGTATCGTAGAAACAACCACTGGAGGCCGTATCCTGCAGTGTCTGCAGCGTCTTCACGCCTTCATCACTGTTGAACGTTGTATGCAAGCCGTCATCACTCAAAAGCGATCCGCCCCGGCTGATCATCCAGGCCGTCGCAAAATCGGCGCGCGGATTAAAACCGAAGCCAAACACCTCCGGTTTGTTATCGCCCGTGGTATCCAGCGTATTGCTGCGGCACACTTCATTAAACAACGGCCACGAATCGGGCGGCGTCAAATAATTATGCGCCGCCAGCCGATCGGAATTGGTGACCAGCACCACGCCCTCCCCGCCGAGCGGAAAACCGATCAACGTGCCCTGCTTCGGATCGCGCGTGGTATCCAGCATCGCGTTGAACATATCCGCTACATCTTCCGCAGTCAAGCCATAGCGCGAATTGTCCATGTAGCGCTGCAGGCGCACAATCGCATCACTCAATGCATACTCATCGGCCGGCGCGAGGATCGCCAGGTCGGGCGTGGAGCCGCTGCCGATCGCTTCTTTTAATTCGCGCTTCAACTGATCGCTCTGCCCGTGATACTCCGGCACCACCACAATGTGCCACGGATTCGTCGCATTGAACTCATCGATTTGAGTCAACAGCGCAGCGCGCAGCGCGCCGTCATACGAATGCCACACCACCACTTCCTGCCCATCGGGCCGCACATCCTCGATCGCCGTGGAGCCGGTCGCCGTCGGAGCGCAGGCGGTCAGGATCAGCGCCATCAACATCAGCCATTTCATGACACGCGACAGCATAGAACATCATCTCTTTCTAAAATTTATTGCGTAACGCTGGCTGAGTATAACCGAGCGAGCAACCGGCGTCAACCGCAAGTGGTGTTATACTTTCACGCATGCAACCCATTTTGATCGATTGGAATGGAATCACGATCGGATCATACGCGGCGCTGCTCGATCTGGGCTTGATCGCGGCGGCGATCGTGGTAGGGATCGAAGCGCGGCGCGGGCACATCCGATCGGCGATCTGGCTCGACGCGATCCTTGCGGCGATCACGATCGGTGTCGTTGCCGCCCGATTGGGCTACGCGGCGATCAACTATTCTTATTTCAAAGATCATCTGTACGAAGTGCCGCGCATCTGGGAAGGCGGCTTGAACTGGCAAGCCGGACTGATCGGCGGATCGATCGGCGCGTGGCTGATCGCCCATCGCCACAAAGATCATTCGCCCATGAAGATACTCGATCTCTTAGCGATCGGTGCGCCGATCGGCCTGGCGCTGGGTTGGCTGGGTTGCTACTTATCGGCCGCAGCCTATGGCCAAGAAATGTTTCCGGGGCAGCCGTTATATTTATTATCGATCGATGCGCCCGATCTGTATGGCTCGATAAATCCGCGCTGGCCCAGCCAACTTTTTGGTGCGGCTTGGGCGTTGGTTGTCTTCGGCCTATTGTTGCTGACTCGAAACAAACAGTGGCCAGATGGAACGCGCTTCTGGTTGTTCATTGCGATCTACAGTCTCGGCGCATTTGCGATCGGCTTCATTCGTGCCGATGATATGCCGATCATTTTCGGCTGGAGATTGGATCAAATTTTCGATGGGGTAATAGTGGTCGTCGGTGCAATCGCATTACTCCTTCGTAGTGGCGAGCGGCTGCTCGCCCAGGGCAGGCAGCCACCTACACCTACAGCCAATGATTGATCTTCGCTTGACAACCCCTTCACTCGGCGGTACACTTATTAGTGTATTCTATACACCAACCATGAGGCACTCATGAAAATCAATCTCGGCCTCGCGCAGATCAGCCCTAAACTCGCGGACGTGCGATCCAATTGCGAACTGCATCTCTCCTTCGTCGAACGCGCCGCCAAAGAGAAAGTCGATCTGCTGGTCTTCCCCGAACTGTCTTTGACGGGTTATGCGCTGCAAGACGCTTCGCGCGATGTGGCTCGCCAAGCCGTGCCGTCTGATCCGTTGATCAGCACCATGCTCGAAGCGAGCCGCCGCATGGATATGGTGGTCGGTTTCGCCGAGGTGGACGATCGGGGCCGGTTGTTTACCGCCGGAGCGTACTTGTCGCAAGGATCGATCGTCCACATTCATCGCAAAGTATATCTGCCCACATACGGCATGTTCGATGAAGGCCGCTACTTCGATCTGGGCGACAGCGTGCGCGCGTTCGATACGCGCTTCGGTCGCATGGGCTTGTTGATCTGTGAAGACTTCTGGCACGCCAGCCCGCCTTACCTCGCATGGCTCGACGGCGCGGATGTGTTGCTGCTCACTTCAGCCAGTCCCGGTCGCGGCCTGAACGACGAAGATCGATTGGCTTCCGCCCGCTTTGTCGAGAACGTGAACAAATCGTACGCGGCACTGTTCGGCAGTTACGTGGTTCATTCAAATCGAGTCGGCTTTGAAGACGGACAAAATTTCTGGGGCGGCTCGACGATCTTCGATCCCGATGGCGAACTCGTCACGCAAGCGCCTTACTTTGAAGAAGCATTAACCGTGGCGGCGATCGATCTGGCGCAAGTCAATCGATCGCGCAGCCGCATTCCATTATTGCGTGACGAAAGGCCTGAATTGACTCTGCGTGAATTGCGGCGAATAGTTGGTGAAATTTAGACAAATTGCTACACATGGCAAGAACACTCTTTAGGAAGGAAATCAATGGCCAAAGGATCAAGTGCTGTACGCAAATCTAAGGAACCAACAATGAACCAAGCAAAAAGAGCTTTCATCAGTCAGTCAAAGATTCCTATCCTTACTTTATCTGAAGCCATTAGGCTTGCACAAAGTATGTACGACGATTTTGCAGGCAAGCCGACTCCGCCCCATCAATTAGCAATGGCAGTAGATATCTCTCCAACCAGCTCTGGCTGGCAAGATCTTTGCGGGGCATCCATAGCTTATGGCATTACCGCAGGCGGCAAGAATGCCCAGACTATTTCGCTCACAGATTTAGGTCGCCGAGTGATCGCACCTACCGTTGAAGGCGATGACTTAGCTGCAAAGGTTGAATGCGCTTTACGACCTGAGATTGCAAGGCAATTCTACGAACATTACAATCAGGCAAAATTCCCACAAGATAAGATTGCTCGTAATGTTCTCGCTGAAATGGGTGTTCCATCCGACAGGCTCGAGAAAGTGTTGGAAATCCTTAAGCGGAACGGCGAGTTTATCGGAATTATCCATCAAACCAAAACTGGTCCGTTCGTAGCAATCGATACGCCATTACCGCCGCTCGATCAAGACACACCCGCCGACCTACAAGAAGAACAAGATGAGATGGATGACGAGGCCTCGACTGACACCAAACATCTAGTGCATTCAGTTTCAGTAAATGTTTCGAACCAAAGAGTCTTCATTACCCACGGTAAGAACAAGGAAATTGTGGCCCAACTTAAGGACCTGCTTTCCTTTGGTAAATTCATTCCCGTTGTTGCAGAGGAACACGAGACGACCTCGCTGCCCGTTCCTGATAAAGTCCTCGAGGACATGAGGTCATGTTTTGCAGGCGTTATACATGTAGCGGGCGAAGACGAGTTGCTAGATAAGGCCGGAACAGTTCACCACAAAATCAACGAGAATGTATTAATTGAAATAGGTGCAGCAATGGCCGTCTATCGCCGCAACTTCATCCTTCTTGTCCATAAAGGAATTCACTTGCCATCGAATTTACAGGGCTTATACATTTGCTACTATGAAGGGGAGAAACTCGACTACGAAGCTACTATGAAACTGCTAAAAGCATTTAGCGAATTTAAGTAGTTATCGAATATGGCAGCCATGAATCTCACCAATCAACTCAACATCAACACCGATCTGGCGCTGAAAGTCTTGAAGACTTTTATCCGCGATGAAGTCCGCAAGGTCGGTATCGAGCATGTCATCATCGGCTTATCAGGCGGCATCGATTCGGCGCTGGCCTGTTATCTCGCCGCCAAAGCGATCGGACCGCAGAACATTTATGCCGTACGCATGCCGTACAAATCTTCAGCGAAAGACAGTCTCGATCATGCGCAGCTGGTTATCGAT
>JBGQGR010000066.1:0-9171 GCA_041497495.1 Anaerolineae bacterium
CGATACGGCCGCCGGCCGTCAGCAACAAAACGGACAGCAGAAAGATGAAGAGCCAAAGAAACGGAATGTGGCGCGTCATGGCATGACTCGATAAATGTGGATACCTTGCTCAGAATAGACTTCAGTGAGATAGGCCGCCTGAGATGGAACGAAGCCGCCTAGCCGCTGTTCATTCAGACCGTAAAAAACATAGTCCAGCTGAAATCGTTTCAATAAATCACGCCGCCATTCATCCGGCGTGTCCGCTTGAAAGAATCGTTGAACATCGGCTGTGCGATCCTCAACTGAGACAGTTTCGGATGGATGACCCAACAACACCCGCACGCCCGCTCGCGCCGGAATAATCGTGCTAGTCGAATACGCCGCTAACACGCCATCCGCATACGTCGCATGTTGATCCAACCACGCACTCGCGGCCACAAGCGAGCTATCTTCAAAAAACATCGGTTGGCGCGCGGCGACAGCCGTCGTATGCCAGAACAACATCAAGATGTAAGTCGGCGTCATCAACGCGACGAGTACGAGCCAGGCGGCACGCTGCACTCGGCGTGCCGAGCGGGCCGATCGAGCGATGCGTCGCATGAAGGGCAGCACATATCGAACAAGGCCGTAAGCCGCCATCACACTTAATGGAATCTGCCAACTCTCGATCAAGCGGCGCTGCACATTCGTCGGCGCGTACATGAGGATCGGTCCAATGATCGTCCACACTGCCAGGAACAACCAGCTTGCGTTCCGACGCTGAAGCGTATACCACACTCCGCCAATCGCCAAGATTAAAGGCAGCGCATAAGTCAGTCCAAACAGCAGCGGGGGCGGCGAAGTGATCAGGGTACTGCCCCATTGACCGTAGATCGGATCGATCTGAAACACGAACCACACATAGATCGCCATGCCGATGGCCATGACGCTGGCGATCAATCCGGCGCGCGCTTGTTGCCAATCGATCGATCGCAGCGTGGTCGATCGGGCGATCACCATCACGATCGAGATGGCAACGACAACCGCGCCATACACCGGCTGCACGTTCGACATCAACAACCAGATCACCCCGGCACCGATTGCTGATCGGATCGATCCCGTTTCCCCGGCTCGCCATACGCTCAGCGTGCCCCACAGCAATAAGATGCGCGCGAGGATCAAATGCGGAAACGCATACAGCAAGAGAAACGTAAAACCTTCGGGCAGGATCAAATCGATCGGCAGACTGTCCAACACCAGCGCGTGGCCGCTCAACACATTCAACCAGCCCGTGCCGCCCATCAGTGCGATGAACACGAAGGCGATCCAGCGGACAGCCGACGATCGCACGAACGCAGCGATGAAACGATAAATGATAAGCAGCAAACTGAAGCCCAGCACTAGACGAGCGGCATGATAGGTGACGACGAGCGGCCAGCCGACCAATGCGCTGATTTTGCCGAGCAGCAAATAGAAAGAGTACAGGAAGATACCAGACTGCGGGCTGGCGGTGTAGGGCAGATGAAACAGCCACAGACCATGCGCACCTTGATTCATCTTGGCGAGGTACGAATACAAATCTTCGATGTGAATCAAGAGGCCGCTGAAGATGTGATCAGGTGTCGAGGCGATTGCCCCAACGAGATAAGGCACGGCAGTGATCAACATCACGCCGAATGACAGTGCGATGACTCGCCGCCATTCATGCGCGGTAATCTCATGTTTTGATCGCATACGCCGTAAACAAGTCGCCGAAGTTCAGCGGGATAGGAACTTGCCGTAAATGCAGCAGCTTAAACAATCCGCCAAGCAGTCGGCCCAGCAGCGGGCTGAAGCCGCCGATACGCGTGGCGAAATAACCTAAGCGCAGATAACGCCCCTGCGGCACCGCGCGGATCACTTTGAAGCCAGCCTTTTCCAACATCGCGCTCAACGTGCGTCGCGAAAAATAATAGACGTGCATTTCCATCAACCACGGCCAGCGCGATCGCATCACTCGCGCGAACAGGCTATCAATATCCATCGTGTGGATCACCAACAGTCCACCTGACTTCAAGACACGATAGGTTTCTTGAATTTCTTTGAATGGATCCGTTAGATGTTCGATCACATCCCAGAGAGTCACGACATCAAACGATCGATCGGCCAACCCCGATCGATCCAACGTGCCTTCGATCATATTCAAGCCATGTGATCGAGCTTGCTCGACTGCCCAGCGACCCGGCTCAAGTCCCCAGGCATCCCAGCCATGCTTGGCCGCGATTTCGACGAACACGCCGGTGTAAGCGCCAACATCCAGCAGCTTGCCGGGCGGCGCATGCAGTTTCTCCAACGGCTTGAGATGCCGCTCGAAAGTCAACACGCGGCCATCGCGCTCTTCAAGATACAACGGATCTTCGACCGCTACGTACGAATCGATGATCTGTTTTCCATCCAAGCGCGGATTGGTATACACCAGCCCGCAGTTCTGGCAGCTCACGATCGCAAAGTGACGGCCATAGCCCGGACTGGTGCAGCGAAACGCTTCGACATTCTGCGGCACAGTATCCGGGTTGACGGTGCTGGGAAAACGCGGGATCGTTTTATCCTGTCCGCACAAATTACAACGAACGTATTCCATTAACGGGCCTCGCGTTGAAACATGCCACGCATGCGCCGCACTGCCAAGCGAAAGACCGTTTGCAGCGCGCGCGACACTTCGTTCTGAGAAATTTTCGATTTGCCGCGCTGCCGATCTTCGAATACGATCGGCACTTCGCCAATCTGCCAACCGCGCCGCTGCACGTAGTACAGCATTTCAATCAAGAACGAATAGCCGTTTGAAAAAATCGAATCCAGATCGATCGACTCCAGCACTTCGCGCCGATAACAACGGAAACCGGCGGTGCAATCACGCGCGCGCAGGCTCAACATGAATTTGGCGAAGGCATTGGCGCCACGGCTGAGCATGCGTCTTTTCCACGGGCAGTTCAAGGTGCCGCCGCCTTTAACATAGCGCGAGCCAATGACCATATCACACTCGTGGCTGAGTTCGATCATCGCCGGAATATATTTGGGATGATGCGAGAAATCGGCGTCCATCGTCATGATGCGATCAAAGCCATTCGACAATGCGCGCTTGAAGCCGGCGATGTAAGCGGTGCCCAAGCCTAGCTTGCTCGCTCGATGGATGACCTGCACCCGATCGGTCTTGGCCGCCTGTTGATCGGCCAGCTGTCCGGTGCCGTCGGGCGATCCGTCATCGACGACGATCACACTCAAGTTGACGGGCAAAGCCAACAAATCCTTCAACAGGATTTCGAGATTTTCTTTTTCGTTATATGTCGGAACGATCACAACAGATTTCATCAATTCTCAATTCGCAATGCACACTGCATTAGATCGGCAACTGCGCTTCATTCAAAGCCAATCCCAAAGTAAATATCCACAACATAGCATAGTTCAAGCCGCGTTTTGATTTGCGCGCTGCGGCATACATCAAACCTGAGACAATCAACCCAAGCACAAAACGCGCCATCGCCAGCGGCTCGCGGAACGTCGATTGCGGCGTAAACAAAATAATGAAAGCGTTCAGCAGCAACAGCGCAGCTGCTAAATCAAATTTTTGTGTCCGCGCGTCGCGCCACACCGACCGGAGTGCGAACGCCATTGGCAGCACAGCCAGCGGCAGCATGATGACGGCCAACAGCAAAAAGACGCGCAGATCGATCGCGGCGATCGACCACAAACCGCGCAGCGGGATAATCTCAAACGGCGTCGCCAGCGCCCCGCCCGATCCAAGTCCCAACTGTCCAAATCTATTCAGCAAAATGATCTGCCAAATACCGAAGGGCACAATCGAGATCGTGATCAACTCGACTAGCTTACGTCCTCGACGGTCGATCAGATAAGTCAGCGCTACTCCAGCAACAAACAATAGCGTCGTCTCTTTAGTCAATACCGCGAACGCAAAGGCCAGCGCCGCCCAACGCGATCGATCTTTGAGAAGCAGCAGCACACCCAGCTGTGCCAGCGCATACGCTAGCGGCTCCGTCAAATCCAAACGCACCGACATCAACGTCCCGGCGTTGAGTCCGTAAGCCAGCGCGTACCAGCGACTGACGTGGTAATGTTCCAAAATCTTTTCCGTGAACCACGTTCCGGCAATTAGCGCCACAATATTGATTGCGATTAACGTCCACGGAATCAGATCGACATTGCCCAACGCGAGCGCACGCGCGGCCAGTGGATACACCATGCGCTGATAGCGATAAGCCGGCACATCGATCTTCGTCCAGCCGTTCGCGGGATCGCGCGCGATCTGATAAGCAAACTGCCCGTCGTAACCGGGCGTGCCGTTCGGGATGCCCGGATCATATTGCGAGCCGATCAACGCAAAGCGCAGCGGATCGAAATTGTTGCGCGCAAATGTGATCGCGACGTAGATCAAGCCGATCAGCGCGACAATGTGCCACGGCCTAATGCGCTTCATCGGCCCGCCGTCGAAGCGTAACTGCTAGTCCTGCAACGAGCACCACCACAGCGATTAAGGTAATCGTCGCACCAATCGTCACTGAATTCGGTTCGTATCGAAACTCAACTTGATGAGCGCCCGCCGGAAATTTTACGGCACGAAAAGATTGATTGGCGAGTTGAATGCCCGTCACCTGTCCATCGAGGGTGGCCTGCCAACCCGGGTAATATGTGTCCGATAAAATCAGCCAGGCATCTGCGGGCGACGCGGCGCGTATTGTAACGGCATTGCCAGAATCGGTCAAAGAATCGATCGACGATCCATTCAAAATCGTGGCAGCCTGATTGAGATCGACATCGATCGGCGCGAGCCACGCTCGCGGCATGACGTTTTCATTCCGATAGATCGTTACATTTTCGGCGCGATAGACTATCGGCAAATTCAGATCGCGCGGGCTGATAATATAGGCCACGTTCATACGCGCCAATTCGGCTAGCGCTTGATCGAGCGGCAGTTGATTGATTTGATCTAGCAGCGATTGATAACGACCGATAATAAGCGAGTCAAAGTTGTTGGCTGTTGCAACACCATCGATCATGCCGACGTTGGGCAGCAGCGCTTCGCGCTCGCCGAGCCAGTAATTGAGATCAGTTGGGCCAAAACTATCGAATCGATGTGGCTGGCTACCATGCGCCAGATAAACGCTAAACTTGATGGCTTCTTCGTCTATATCGAGATAGAAGACACGGCCAGCGAGACCATCCGCTTTAATCGCAGCCGCTGAAGGATTCGCCGCGCGATAGAGCGCCGGATCGATCGTCGGGTTGAGTGAGCGATGCGCCGTGATGAGATCGAGCGAGATAACAGCGATCAAAAGAATCTTTGATCTCTGATTTTTGATTTCTGATTTAAACAAGAAGCCGCCGACAATCAAGAAAATGCCAAAGCGTAAAATGTCAGGACCAAATGTAGCGAACTTGTCACGAAAGATGAAGAGTGATCCAATACCCGCGATCGATAACGCTAAGCCCAGCAAGATCAATCGGGCGGCAGCGCGGCGCGGGAAACCGTGATCGATCAAACGCTGCGCGCCGAATCCAGCCAATATGCATAACGCAATCGTCGTGATCGACAACCATCGATCCGGCCCTTGGAATAATTTGAAGCCGGGCACGTTGTAATATAAGAAGGGATAGATCGATGTGAACCAACCGAAAGCCAAGATAAGCGAGAGGATCGTTGCGATGATTAAGAAAGTGATAAGTGATGCGTGCTGCGTGATAGTTGATTCGCCGATGCGCTGATCCGCTGATTCGCGGCTTGCCCCTTGCCCCCGCAAAGCGCCCCCGTAGCGAAGCGGAGTGGGGATGCCCCTTGCTGCGTGCAACTTGCTGCTGGCAACCTGCCATATTGCCCATAAAGCCAACAGCAGTGGCATTACGCCGATGTACGCGGCGTTCTCCCAATAATTATCGTAGCCCCAAAAATTGTTTTGCGCGGGATTGCCAAAAAAATCGGGCGAGAGCAGAGTCAGCAAACGCGGCGGCCAGTAGGAATGTGTCATCACTTTGGTGAAGTCGAGTCCGACTGCGCGCTGCGATTCGCGAGCAAGTTCTAATGCAGGCAGCAACTGAATCGCAGCGAGGCCGAGACCGAGTGTTATTGCAATGACAAACGAAAGTGACAAGGTGACACGATGACCGGATGACAAGGTGATCGTTCGCCAGAAAAAATACAGTGTGACAAAGATCAAACCATACACTGCTGTCTGCGCATGGCCTGCTAAATTGCCCAAACCAATTGCGAGCGCCAGGAGCAACGCGTTTCGAACTGCTCGCCGCTGGCCGCTAGCCACTAGCCGCTCCGTCCGCCATAGCCACGCCGCGAGCCACGGCAAGGTCGCAGTGATGCTAAAGAAACTCAGCCGCGCGATCAAGAAGCCGGACAGCTGAAAGGCGATCGCCGCGACGACTGAAGAAAATCGATCGAGCTTCAGCGTTCGCATGAACGCATACATGAACAAGCCAGCAAGCATCACGTGCAAGATCGCCGTGTAGCCCATGGCGTATTCAGGCGGCAAGATCAAATACAGAAAGTTGAGGGGATAAAATGCGGCGGTCTGAAGATTGGCGACTAACGGCGCGCCGCTGCCGACCAACGAATTCCACAAGGGCAATTGTCCGTGTTGATACGCATCGATCGCCGCGTGCTGCCACGGATAAAATTGCAACAGCGGCACGCCCCAATACAAGACGCGTCCCAAAACGATCGGGGCCAGCAGCACGATCGGAAGCGCGATCAAAACGAGGACCGGCCAATGTCGACCTAGGACTGCGCGAAGGATCGATCTCATCGGTTCACTCGATAGATTTGATAATCACTACGATCATACACCAACGCTAGATCGGCCAAACCCGATAGATCGATTGTGCCCGATTGTTTTTCGAGCGGACCATAATACACGTAGGTAATCGGCCAATCATTCAAAAATGATCGACGCCATGCGATGGATGTGGCCGGATTGAAAAACTGCGCGACGAGCTGGCGCTTATCAGCGCTGAACGCAGTCTCCGGGCCATGACCCAAAAAGACGCGTGCCGCTACGCGCGTCGGCAAAAAGTTGCCAGTGTTGTATGAAGACAGCACGACATCATCATATGTAGCCCGTTCATTCAGCCAATCGAGCGCCGCGATCTCATTGCCGTCACGAAAACCGGGTGGCAGTTGGATGAACATGAAAACCGCGTGATTGCTCAACAACAATACGTATGTTGCCGCTAAAACACCCAACAACGAGACGAGCGCCCATCGCCGCAGTCCGCGCGCCGAATAGCGTCGATGCCGGGACAAGCGTTCCACGAAGCGCGATCGACGCCACCCAGGCAGCACGCGATAAACCAATCCGATCGATGCGAAGATACACACTGGAATCTGCCAACTCTCGATCAAGCGGCGCTGCGAATTAAACGGCAGATAGATGATGAAGGGCATGATGATAACCCAACCGATCAGACGCTGGAAGTTGGAGGCTTGAGGTCGGAGGTTGGAGCGCCGCACATGAATGATGCCCCTGACGGCCAAAGCGCCCACAACTAAATAGGCAGCGACATATTGCAACGGACTCGGCGATAAAATCACCAACTGCGCCGCCCAATTACTCCAAATAGGATCAGTGCTAACAACGATAAACGTGTAGATCAAAATCGGTGCCGCGATCACACCCGCCACGATCGATCGACGCACTTCGCCCCAATCGATCCGGCGCTGGCCGATCGTGACCGCCAGCCAAGCCGCAACTAGAATCGCATACACGACCGCAACGTAGAATGGAACAATGATGCCCATCAGCAGCCAACATATACCTGCCCAGACTGCGCGTCGACCGCGCGCCGAGTAACGCGGATCACCATCCCACACTAGAATGAAACCGAGCAGCAAGCATGTCCGCGCTAAGGCAATATGCGGGAAAGCATACACGACTAAAAACGTAAACGCCTCAGGTGAAATCAGATCGATCGGTTCACCCGCTTGGCCCAGCAAGATCAGCAGCCAACCCAATCCGCCGCTGAAGACGATCAGCAGGAACGCAATGCGTCGAGCCGCCCGCGAAGCAACAAACATCGCAATGAAACGATAGATCGTCAACAATAGAAGCGCGCCAAAGATCAATCGAGCGAGATGATAGACGATAATCGGCGCGAGGCTGGTCACTCCAGAAACTTTACCCAGCAGCAAATGAAAGAGATAAAAAAATGTGCCGCTATGCGGCTCGGAGGTATACGGCAAGTGGAACAGCCAGGCGCCGTGTGCGCCTTCGTTCATTTTGGCCAGATAAGAGTTGCCATCTTCGATGGCAATCACAAAGCCGCCGAAAACTTTATCCGGCGTCGATCGCGCCAATCCGATCGCATACGGCAGGCTGGTGATGATCAATGCGATGCTGATCCAGATGATCACCCAGCGCCATTCAGTTTGAGTGACTGCATTGCGTTGAATCATATTATCAATGGGACGCAGGTATACGCAGATTCGATGGATTGATTTTCTTGTTAAGCCTCCACACCGTCACACCCGCGTAGACAGGTCTCCAGTTTTCGATCTGGCTTCCCGCTTTGGGTACACCCTGAGGGGTTTTACCACCGAAGGGCGCGGGAATGACAAGCAAAATGATTTTTATCCGTGTCTAAATTTTCCAACTCCGATTGCAACTGCACAGGCTAACAGACTCAGCGCAGAGATCAACGCACCGGCATACACGCGCTTCGGCTGATACGACAAAACGATTTTGTGATCACCCCACGGCAGCACGATGCCGCGCAAAGCGAGATCGGCTGGAAAAATTTCGGCTGGCTGATCGTCGATCGTCGCGATCCAATCGGGCGCGACGATTTCACTCAAGACCAACAAACCCGGCCCGGAAGCCTGGACTTCAATTCGATCGGGTTGCGCGCTGACGATCTGCGCGGTATGCGGCTGGATTTTCAAATCGATCGATCGCGGCAGTCCCTCGACCACCACCGCAGCAGTGACTTCATTGTTATCCAACCATCGGGCTGCCGCCTCAGCGTCGGGCACAGTATCGATCTGCCCCAACACAAATGCGCGCGGCATGACACGCACATTTTCATAGATAAAAGTCGATCCGAATCGAGCGCGCTCAATCAAATCGAGATGCTCGATTGGAAATGCGGACACAATATATTTCACGTTCAATAAACCCAGTAATTCACCATTGGGTGTCACGTTCGACAAGGCCG
>JBGQGR010000067.1:0-9157 GCA_041497495.1 Anaerolineae bacterium
ATCATCACGCGCGACAACGTTAGCGTCGAGGTCGATGCGGTGGTGTTCTATCAGGTCAACGACCCCGTGAAATCGGTGGTGGCGGTCGGCGACTTCCGGATGGCCGCGTTCTTCATAACGCAGACCACCTTGCGCGATGTGCTCGGCCAATCGGAACTCGACGATCTGCTAGCGCATCGCGAGGTGATCAATCAACGCCTGCAGATCATCACCGATGCCGCAACCGAGCCGTGGGGAATCAAGATTGGCGCGGTGGAAGTGCGCGACGTGCGCCTGCCGGATACAATGCAGCGCGCCATGGCTCGCCAGGCGGAAGCGGAGCGCGAAAAGCGGGCGCGCGTGCTGCTGGCCGAAGGCGAGTTTCTGGCGTCGGCCCGGCTGACGGAGGCCGCGGCCAAGATCGCGCAACAACCGATCGCGCTCCAACTGCGCTACCTGGAGACGCTGACCGAAATCGCCGCCGAAAAGAACTCGACGATCCTGTTCCCCGTTCCAATCGATATTTTGCAGGGCCTGACCGAGCTGGTGAACAAACGCTTGAGCTGATGGCTTAATCACCTCGGGTGTATTTCGCTTTGGGGCAGGTTGTCCGGCGACTATAAGTCGCGCCTACGCTTACACAAAACCGACCTTCGTCGGCTCAGTCGGGGCGGGCCGTTGATTAGCATTAAACTGGTGCTGAGCAAGAACGCCGAGAGCGTGCTGATGACGACTGAAAGACCGAGGCGCTTGTACATGATGGCCACTCCGATCTACAAATACGGCTGCGCAGAGATGGGCACAAGCACAACCCATAGCTACATTGTATATCGGATTGTCTAAAAGAACGCAGTGGGGTTAATTGATACACACGTTTTCAAAAAAGAATCTCCGGCCCGCTGCTCGATCGCTTCGATATTCACATCGAAGTGCCGCGCGTGAACTATGAGAAGCTGACCGCCGATCGATTGGGCGAGACCAGCGACACCGTTCGATCGAGAGTGATCGCCGCGCGCGAGCGACAAGCCGATCGATTCATCGGCACCGCATTGATCTGCAACGCCGATATGACCGCGGCGCACATCCGCGAATTCTGCGTCGTCGATGATGCGGGCAAGTCGTTGATGCGCGCGGCGATGCAGCAGCTGGGCATGAGCGCGCGATCGTTCCACCGCGTGTTGAAGTTGGCGAGAACGATCGCGGACTTGGCGGATTCGGATCAAATCCAATCAGCGCACTTGGCAGAGGCACTGCAATATCGGCCGAGGCAGCAAAGCTGAAGGGCGTGGGAGAATTGCTTATGCGCGCGGCGATTTCGATCCGTTCGCACAGGAGGCAGAAAGCCCAAAGTCTCGTTGTAATACCAAGCACACTGGTATAATTCAACCATGAATAAGGACACAATTCGGACGCATGATGATCAAACTTGGTTCGACTATCGCAGCTTCTGGTTTAGCCCCGACAACCATGCGATCCATTTCGGCTGTTGGGATGAAACAACACACAGCCATGCGGATTCGCTCGCGACGATGAACCGAGTTATGAGGCAACGCTTAGCTGTGCGCAATGGCGATTACATTCTTGACGCGGTCTGTGAACGTTGTCTATCAATCCGTCCAAAACTGAAACGCATCCTTAGCAAAGGCAACTTTGACCCTGAAAAAACTGTGGTATGCTCATCGAATGACATGCCACACGTCTTGCGACACAAACATATCGCAGCGTCAGAGGGAACTTCATCGGTGTAAAGCGGTTCGACGGGAGTCGGTCGCGGGGTGACTGTCGTGAACTGCTATGAGGCGCGTCATCGGAAATCCGGCTTCAAAACCAAGGGGAGGAAACCAAGATGAAGGCAAGACAACATATGAAGGGGTTGGCCGCTTCAGCAGCTGCGGGGACTGCAGACGAGACCCATGAGCCTATCTTTCAAGATTGGGCCCGCTTTGTTTCATTCCAACCTCAGCTATACTTCAGACCTCAAGATTTAAATGAACTCAAAAGCTTCCTGACGGGCCTGCAGCAAGGGCTCTTCAAGCCAAGAAACCTTCGCGTCCTGGGTAGTTTGCATTCCTGCTCTGATATTTGTGTGTCAGATACCATCGTTGATGTCAGCGATTTACCCAGGACAATCGAGTTTGACGCTGATCATACGATTGTCACCGTGTCGGCCAACTGGCATCTGCACGACTTTCTGTTGGCGTTGAGTGAGCATGGCAAGTCCCTCAGTGCGACTGGCGGCACGGACGAACAGACCTTAGCAGGACTGATCTCCACCAACACCGCGCCCGCTACACCCCGACATGGGCTCTATGAATTGCTAGAGTGGGTCGAATACCTAACGATTGATGAAGATAGCAAGTCTGTCGTCGAAAAGCACGTGTCTAAAACTGATCCGACGTTCCCCGCAGTTGTTGGTTCGCTGGGTGCAATCGGCATTTTGACGAAAGTCCAATTCAGACTTATCGACGAGCCGTACTTCGAAACCATCCAAAAAGTCATTAAGCTCAATGAGGTGTTGACGGATGTCGCACAGACATCACAGAAATATGATTTCTGGCGAATTGATTGGATACCCGACACGGATGAAGGGTTGCTATGGGCGGCGACGAGAATTCCGCATGCGGATCCGAATGGAGACTATCCAGCGGATCAAGCGGAAAATATCATGAAGTTTATTTTCAACCTGTTGGATAAGCTCGAATCAGCCGGTCCCTTGCTTGATACAGCGATGCGACTCATATACGGCGGCCTAGCACTGACTTACGGTGAAACAAAAGTAAGCGGACCTCTCCGCAATATGCTGCCGGTTGACCGGCGCGCACCGCTGCATGTGGCGATGGCCGAATGGAGCTTTAACCCGGCTGACCTGAATAACCTAATGGAACGCTGCAAAGAATACTACCAACTAAAGGGTTGGCCCAATTTGCCGATTGAAATCGAGCTCACCAAAACAGACAATTACTTCATGTCGCCGTGGAATTGGCCAGGCTTGGAGTACATCGTCAAATTCAACTTCATGTACCTGACGGATATCAGCGAAACAGAGTCCGAGAAAGAAGAAATATTGGCACACTTACAGGGTCTCTGGGATCATCTTAGGCGGGCCGATATTCAGTTCAAGGCGCATTGGGGCAAAATAAACTTTATGGACTATCAATTCGTGTACGACCATTACAGATTTGATCAATTCAAGCCGTTCATTTGCTCGATGTTTCTCAACAAATACTTGACTGACCGATTCAATCCAACCTCATAACGAAGTCACGCCAGTTTTTGGGCGCACATAGCCTAACACAAGCTGATCAAGAATAACCGGCGTGAATATCCGCCTGCCCGCAGATCTCGTCGGAAAATCGGCACCGGGCAGCATCATCGAGCGGCGTTCAGACATTCCGGGTGCGGAGTAATAAGTTACCAGACAACGGGGATAAGACCAGCGGCGGTAATTTGTAGATCGCGTGTGATGAGAGTTGCACTGAGTCGCATGGCTTCAGCCACATAGGTGGTCATCCTTCGTTTAACTCATCGAGGAAACGCGATTGCTTTTCAACAGCATGTTCCCAGGTGCGTTCGGCCCAAGCGAAATCGCTGTCGGTCAAAGCCGCCAGTTCGCGGAGGCATTACAATATCGACCATGGCAGCAAAGCTGATCGATCGAGATTGAATCTCACCGCAGAGACATGGAGTAAATCGGAACGCCCGATCATTTTTGATCGGGCGTTCAGGTTAATCGGCCTGCATTAGCTGTTCATGCGGAGTTGATGGCCCATGGCAGAATGTGACAAACGACCATCGCTGGACCTTGTAGCTGATTCTGTCGGTTAAGGCCGAGAAAGTGTTCGATACGATCGCGTCTGCCCTTGACGCTGCTTTAACCCTATCAGCACGACGCCGCCCAACGCGATCAAACTTATCACATTAGAGACGTTGACGGGTTGAGCGGGTGCGGCGCCTTGCTTTAACTGCGCTACGTCAGTCTCGAGTTGGGCAATCCGCCGATCTTTATCTTGCACCATCTGATACAGTCCCTGAATTGCCGCGAGCGAGACGCCCTCCGCATCGATGGTGCTGATGTGTGTGTCGTCTTCGCCCACGCCAAACGCTGCGGCGAAGTCTTGCGCCATGGGGCCGATGTGGCGAATGGCTGTATCCTGCGCTTTATAGTTCCACGTGCTGATCGGAATTTGAGCGAGACGCTTCAGCACGTCACTTGAATCAACGAGCGAGAAGTTGGCCTTGATGTTGCGATCGCTGGCGGACGACCACGAACCGCCGCCCGGCGCAGCCGTGACGCCGGTACTGAGATCATAACTGGTGAAGAAAGTTACGCCTCCGCTGGCGCGGGCCACAAATTGATTCGCCGCAGTCGAAGCAACATCGTTAAAAGGTGAGCTATCGCCCCATACAAAAGTGCCGGTGTGAAGGGCTTTGGCCCTAGTCCCGGCCGCAAAACTGGCGGTGCCCTGCGCCACATTGCTGCTGCCGCCTGCCACAGTAGCGATGTAGCCGCTGGCCGTGTTGTTGCTGCCGCCCATGATCGAGGTATAGTCACCACTGGCAAAATTGACATTACCTCCGCTGATCGAAGCATTAACTCCATTAGCGATGTTGAGCAACCCGCCGCCGACGAAAGACCAGTCGCCATTGGCCGCGTTGCTGCTACCCCCGCCGACGGTGGCCGTACCACCATTCGCAGTAATGTCCGTGCCGCCACCCACCGTCGCATAATTATAAAGGCCGGTGGTGTTGAACGTACCTCCGCCAATGGTGGCCGCATACCCGCTGGTAAGGTTATTGGCGCCGCCACCGATCCAAGAGCTGGAGCCATTGGCGGTGTTGCTTCCGCCACCGCCGATGGCCGAGAGGTCCCCGGCGGCGATGTTGTATTTGCCCCCGGCGATGGTGGCCCCTTCGGCATTGACCGAGTTGGACAGGCCACCGGCCAGTGCGCCATAAGCGGCGGTGGGCGTCACGATGTTGGATTGACCGCCACCGATAAAAGAGGCACTGCCACTGGCGACGTTGCCATTGCCACCGCCCACGGTCGCATCGAAGTTGCTGGCCGTATTGCTGTTGCCACCGCCGATCGTCGCACCGCCCAGCGTGATCTTGTTGTTGTAGCCGCCGCCGATCGTGGCGATGTTGAGATTGGAACTGGGCGTGGCGGTGATGGAATTCTGCTGCCCGCCGCCGATGACACCGTAACCGGCATCGGGGGAAATGTAATTGCCATAGCCGCCATCGATGGTAGAAGCCGCACCGTATGCTATGTTGCCACTGCTGCCAGAGCCATTCCAGCCGCCACCGCCGATGGTCGAACCGGCCCCGCCGGCGATGTTGTATTTGCCCCCGGCGATGGTGGCCCCTTCGGCATTGACCGAGTTGGACAGACCACCGGCCAGTGCGCCATAAGCGGCGGTGGGTGTCACGACGTTGGCTTGACCGCCGCCGATAAAAGAGGCGCTGCCACTGGCGGTATTGGCATAACCGCCACCGATCGTAGAGTTGCCGCCGCGGGCCGTATTGCCCCGACCACCGCCGACCGTTGTCTCGAAGCTTGACACCCGGTTCTCGCGACCGCCGGCGATCGTGCCATAGTCGGCACCGGTAGCGACCGTGTTGCTGTAGCCGCCACCGACGAAGGCATATTGCATGGTCGCTAGATTATTGCTTCCGCCGCCGATAGTGGCATAGATTGCGCTTGCGCGATTGGGAGAACTGCTGGAGCCACCACCCGCAATCGTCTGGCCATACAAAGTGGACGAAATGGTGTTGCCGGAATAACCGCCGGCGAGGTTGGGGCTTTGCGATTGCGGATAGATGCGCAGCGCGGCCGTGCCATTCACGCCGATGGTCAGCGCGGTATTATCGGTGGTGCCGACAAAGCCGGTGCCGCCCGTTCCGCTGTTGCCAGTCAATCCCCAGAAGTTGCCACTGACTGGCTCGCAGGTTACACTACCATCGGTATTGACCATGCGAATAGCGTTGCCCGCAGGGCAACTGCTGCTGACCCGCTGCTGAATCGTGCTCGTGACGACATTGAATTGGTTGCCGATTAGCGTTAGCCCGAAGCCCGCAGAATAAGCTGTGCCTCCCGCATCAACGCCGGGTATCCATGCACTGCCGCTCCATTTGAGAACTTGACCGGAGATTGGCGCCGTCGTGGTGACGGGATAACTTTGTAAGGCGCCGGTCGATATAGCAAAGAGTGAGTATGGCGCAGCTGTGACCGCTTGACGCGGCGTCAACGGTACGAAGCCGCTGCCGCAGTCCACATTGATGTCCAGCCAGCGACCATTCCCGTTGAACGCGTTGCTGCCGAAATTCAGGCCGACGGTGAACAGGCCGTTAGTCACCGGCACGGTGGTGGTGATCGGGCTGCCGATCAAACTGCCTGATACAAGAGCGTCATACAACCGAAAGGCCATCTGACATGATCCAGTTACCGCGTTGCCGCCGTTTTTCAATTGGCCCTGATACGTGAAGGCTGAGCCGACGGGGGCTTGAGGGGCGTTGCCGCTTTCAGGCGCAGACCCCTGAGCTGTGATGCCACCGGTAATGGCAAACATTAGGACGATGAGAATGACGGACGAAATCAACAGGCCGATTACGAATTTGTGCTTCATGGTTTCTCCTTACACAAGTGAATGTTGATATATCTCGCTTGAACAATCAAATGACCTGGACGGTATCATTCCCGCTTGCAGGCGGGTGTCCGGTGTGCATGCTGCCTGCCTATTCGGCTAAGACTTTCGCTTCATTTATTTCTGAGCAAACGGTCAGAAGACATCCACACAATACTACCTGTGATCCTGAGCATGTCAATACCATTATTAATCACGCCGCTATGAAAATCGGCCATTAGCGTCTAATGTGCTGTGGGTGATCGTCACGCTCTTGATGCGCGCAGCGATGCAGCAGCTCGGCATGCGCGCGCGATCGTTCCATTGCGTGTTGAAGTTGGCGAGAACGATTGCGGACTTGGCGGGTTCGGATCAAATCCAATCGGCACATTTGGCTGAGGCACTGCACCTTCGGTCGGCCGAGACAACAATCGTGATCAAAACGAAAACGCCCGATTCATCATCGGGCGTTTGTATTATGATGAAAGGTAAATCTAGTCCTGCGGATCGAAATCTGTTCCCATGGCGAACTCAATCGCTTGGTCCATCGACAGCGTGCGCCCTTCAGCCCAGGCTGCCTGCAGAACGTTCTCAGCCAGCTGCCGCCGCAGATTCGCCAGTTCCTCGTCATACTCTGCGCGCTCGGCGGGTATCCTCTGCGTTCCGATCGCCTCGCGCGCGGCAGCGGCCACTCCTAACAGCCGCACGGCGGATTTGAGCTGCGTCAAGCGTTCCTCGGAGGTCGGATTCTCGTCATGCTTGATGGCTACAAAAGCCAGGCACTCTAAACAACGAGCCATAAGATCCCGATTCCCAAGTTCTTGCGCGCCTGACAGACTCTCTCGGTACAGCGCTACCGCTTCCCGAATATCTCCCTGTTTGCGCGCCACATCCGCTAGCCAACTCGTCGCGTAATCCCCAAAGGCTCGGTTGCCATCTTGGCGGAATAAGGCGATGCTCTCTTCAAGTCGGGCACGCGCCAGCGGATAATCCGCCTCGAAAGACGCGAACAGACCAAGCTGCATGAGTGCCCTGGCCGAGTCCCAAATCGAGCCTGAACGTCGGAACAAAGATATGGCTTCTTGGCTGAGGGCACTCGCCGTCGCTACGTCGCCGCGGATCTGAAAAACAACGTTCCCCTGAATTCCGAGCGTCGTACCCAGAACCCATATGTCCCCTGCCTCCCGCGCGAGAGCGACGCTTTCCTCGGCAGTGGCTTGCGTTTTGCCGACATCGCCCAGATACAGGGTCATGTATGCCAGCAACGCTAGTGCAAAAGCGAGATTGCGCTTGTCGCCGAGCTCTCGCCAGAGTTTCACGCTCTCGCCAATTTCGGCGTGAGCTCTGACGAAATCCCCCAGCGCATTGTCCAACCCCCCTAGGCCCAGCAGCGCACCTGCACGCAGCGCGCTACGTTTGGAGGATGCTTGGTCCTCTGCAGTATTCTCGGCGGTGTCGCGCGCCAGCGCTTGCTCGGTCCACCGGCGTCCTTCAGACGCATAGCCGCGATCCATCCAGAACAAAGATAAATCTCCTACCAATTGCAGGGCGCTTACCGTTTTTTTCTCTAATGCCCAGGCCAGCGCGGCGCGCAAGTTGGCGTGCTCGCTTTCCAGCTGCTTCATCCAGACCAACCGCTCGCCCGTGCGCAGTTTTTGAGCCGCTTCCACTGCAAACCGGGTGAACCAGTCGAGGTGAGACGCTCGGACTCGCTCGCCCTCGCCCGACTCGAACAATCTGTCACGCGCATATTGGCGGATGGTTTCCAGCAAGCGATAGCGCGCCTCGCCCGCTTCCGTGCTTTCATCGGTTACCACCAATGATTTGTTGACCAGGTGCGTGAGCGAGTTGAGAACATCGAGATCGGATCCGATCGCTTCCGCCGCGGCGAATGTCCAGCCACCCGCAAAGACCGATAACCTCTGCAACAAAACACGCTCTGACTCAGACAGCAAATCGTAGCTCCAATCGATCAACGCCCGCAGCGTCTGCTGGCGGGGCAGAGCGGTGCGACTGCCACCCGTCAGCAGGCGAAACCGATCGTCGAGCCGCATGGCAATTTGCTCCGGGGAGAAGATTGGGATGCGGGCAGCTGCCAGTTCGAGGGCCAATGGTATACCATCCAGCCGCTGGCAAATCTGGGCAATCGCAGGAGCATTGCGCGCGTTAAGGACAAAGTGGGGCTGAATGGCAACCGCACGCTCGATGAAGAGTTGAACAGATTCGCAGCGCGTGAGGGCCTCGGGCGTCAGCTGCGCTGAATCAGGCAAAGAGAGGGATGGCACTCGATAGATCGCTTCGCCGGCAATACCCAGCGCTTCACGGCTGCTGGCGATAACCTTCAAATGCGGACAGGCGCGCAGCAGATGATCGATTAATTGGCCGCAGGCCTCGATGAGGTGTTCGCAGTTGTCCAGCACCAACAACAGATGCTTCGTCAGCAGATAATCGGTAACTAGATTGATCAGCGGCACGTTGGGAATCTCTCGCAGATCGAACATCGAGACAATGGTTTGAAGAATCAGGGTTGGATCGGTCAACGGAGCCAGCTCGAC
>JBGQGR010000068.1:0-9150 GCA_041497495.1 Anaerolineae bacterium
CCAAATATTTGATAAGCATGCAAATACACGCGCGCAAGTTGGCTGTTATCATACAGCATCTTCTCGAAATGCGGCACGAGCCAATTCGCATCGGTTGAGTAGCGATGGAATCCGCCGCCGAGTTGATCGTACATGCCGCCGCGCGCCATCGCGGTGAGTGTGAGATCGATCATCGAGCGATCGGATGATCCTCCCGGAGGTTCTAAACCTCCGGGAGGATTTTGTATGGACTGCGCATAGCTGCGGATCAAAAATTCGAGCGTCATCGGCTGCGGAAATTTCGGCGCACCGCCCCACCCGCCGCGCGATCGATCGAAGTTGTGCTCGATGTTGTGTGCGGCTTTGGTCAACGTATCGATCGATAACGGGCTGCTCTCCGCTTTCTCGATGAAGTCATCTGCTTGCTGCATGTAACCGACGATGCCCATGCTGTTCTCGACGATCTCATCGCGCTTCATGCGCCATGCATCGCTGACGGATTTCAGCACGTCACGAAACGCCGGCATGCCGTAACGCGCGCTCGGCGGAAAATATGTGCCGCCGTAAAACGGTTTGCCATCCGGTGTGAGGAAGACGCTCATCGGCCAGCCGCCGCTGCCGGTCATGCCGACGACCGCGCTCATGTAGATCGAATCGAGATCGGGCCGCTCCTCGCGATCGACTTTGATGTTGACGTATAACTCATTCATCAACTTGGCCGTCGCTTCATCTTCGAACGATTCGTGCGCCATCACGTGACACCAATGGCAGGCCGCATAACCGATGCTCAGGAAGATCGGTTTGTCTTCGGTCTTCGCTTTCGATAAGGCTTCTATGCCCCACGCATACCACTCGACGGGGTTGTTGGCGTGTTGTAAAAGATATGGGCTGGTTTCATCGATCAATCGATTGGGCATGCGATTCTCTTCAAGAGTAAAATTAATGAGGAAATTGTAACATATGCCTCACCCAGATTGGATCATTGTCGATCGACATGCCTCGCCCCTCTCCTAACGACAACGCAGATTTCAAATGAAGTTGCTTGTTGATTTGTCGTCAGGAGAGGAGTCAAGGGGTGAGGAAATAAAAAGTCCGATCCTCTTTCGAAGATCGGACTTTGCTTTTCTGATCAGCTGACTAACAGACTAATCACTATCTGACTACTTGACTACGCGCCTTTCCCCACTTCCTCCAAATATCGGATCGTCGCCTGAATGCCGTTGTAGAAATTAGGCAGGAAGAAACGCTCGTTGGGCGAATGCAAATTATCGTCGGGCAACCCGAAGCCCATCAGGATCGAATCGATGCCCATCAATTCCTGAAACGCGGCCACCACCGGGATCGATCCACCTTCGCGCAGATAGATCGGCGGATGGCCGAAGACTTGCTGCAAAACTTTCGCGGCCGCCCGCATATACGACGAATCGAGATTCACCAACGCGCCCTGCCCGCCGTGCAGCCACTTGGCGCTGACGCTGACTTCCTTCGGCGCGATCTTCTTCAAATGCGTGATCAACAAATCCTTGATCTCGACGAAATCCTGATCAGCCACTAAGCGGCAGCTAATCTTCGCATATGCTTTCGAGGGCAGAACTGTCTTGCTGCCTTCGCCCGTCCAGCCGCCCCAAATGCCGTTGAGTTCCAGTGTCGGTCGAGCGGCGGTTTGTTCGATGGGCGTGTAGCCTTTTTCGCCCCACAATTTTTTCACGCTGGCCTCGCGCATGAATTCTTTTTTGCTGAACGGCACTTTCGCTAGCACTTTGCGTTCGTCTTTCTTTAGAGCGCGAACCTTGTCATAGAAACCCGGTACGGTAATGTGACCGTTCTTGTTTTTTAGCGAAGCCAACATTTCAACCAAGGCCTGAATCGGATTGTAGACCGCGCCGCCATATGATCCTGAATGCAGGTCTTGGCCGGGGCCGGTCACTTCGATCTCGATGTAGGTCAGGCCGCGCAGCCCGTAGATGATGCACGGTTGATCGGGGCGCAGCATATGCGAATCGCTGATCAAACACACATCGGCTTTCAATTCGGCGAGATGCGCTTTAACGAACACATCGAGATTCGGTCCGCCGATTTCTTCTTCGCCCTCGACGACGATCTTCACATTGACCGGTACTTTGCCTGTTGTCTTGAGATACGACTCGATCACTTTGGCGTGGATGAACACTTGGCCTTTATCGTCCGCCGTGCCGCGCCCGAACAAATAATCGCCGCGCACTTCGGGCTTGAACGGATCGGACTGCCACAACTCGATCGGATCGATCGGCTGCACATCATAGTGACCATAGATCAGCACCGTCGGCTGATCGGCTCCGGCGTGCAGCCAGTCGGCGGTCACGATCGGATGTCCCGCAGTTTGGTGGACTTTGGCGTGGTCAAGACCGATCGAGGTGAAATGATCCGCCAGCCATTGCGCCGCGCGCTGCAAATCTTTTTGATGCTCGGCGACCGCGCTGATGCTGGGGATCGACAGAAACTCTTTGAGTTCCGATAAAAACTGATCGCGATGTGCTTCCGCGTACTGCAAAGCTTCGTTCAACATGCTGACTCCTGAAAGTTATGTGATTTCATTATAAGGCGCGATCATGAAAGCGGCAAGGTCGATTCGCGATTGCCTAATTCGCTGATCAACATCCCGATCAAGATCAATCCGCACCCGATCGTTTGATCTGCGCCTAACCGTTCGCCCAGCAAGATGAAACCGGCGATCGCGGCGAAGACCGGCTCGGTCGCGAAGATTAAAGCGGCATGAGTAGCCGGCGTGAAAGATTGCGCCCACGTTTGCATGATCACACCCAGAGCACTGACGCTGACGCCTGTAAACAAAATTGCGCCCCAAACTGTGGGGCTAGCTGGAACGATCGGTTTTTCAAATAAGATCGAAATGATTCCGCACCCGACGGCTGTACTGAACACTTGCAGCGTCGCCAACGCCCGAGGATCGATCTGCTTGGACAGCGCGCCGACGACAAGGATCTGTCCGGCAAAGCCGAGTGTGCCCAGCATCACCCACATCGCGCCCGGCGCGATCGGTTGGCCGTTGAGCGCGCCGGTCAACAAGGCCAAACCGATCACGGCGCAGGTCACGCCGACGATCGCGGATCGATTCGGACGCACGCGCCAAATGATCGCCGCGCCGATCGGCACAATGATAACTGACAGGCCGGTGATGAAACCCACTTGGCCCGGCCCGGTCGTCTGCAAGCCGATCGTTTGAAAGCCGTAGCCCGCGGCGAATAATGCGCCGGCCAGAATGCTGAGCAGGGCCGCGCGTCGATCGAGTTGTCGCAATCGGCGCGGCTGAGAAATCAATAGCAGTGTGATCGAGGCGACGAAGAAACGTAGCGTGAGGAAAGTAAAGACCGGCATCATCGCGACCGCGTCTTTGACCATGACAAATGTTCCGCCCCAGGCGGCGGCCAAGATGAGCAGCGCCAGATCGGCCTGAGTTTGGCGGCGTATCATCGCAACTCGATCAACAGGCAGGGCATGTGCC
This sequence comes from Anaerolineae bacterium, assembly GCA_041497495.1. Classification (GTDB taxonomy): domain Bacteria; phylum Chloroflexota; class Anaerolineae; order Fen-1058; family Fen-1058; genus JBGQGR01. Next base: position 3,479 of record JBGQGR010000068.1, read on the forward strand.
TAACTGTACTCAATCACGCGGGTTCAGACAAGTTACAATATTTAGCACAATGGTTTGCCTTTTGATTCAAACAGCCTTATAATACTTGAAGCTATTTATCGGAGCGAATGAATGACCTCACAGAATATGCACGCGCCAGGCAGCACGGGCAATAAGCCCGTTGAGCCGAACCCCATGCACGATCTGCTGGAACAGCAGGGTTATGGACTCAAAGAAGTCTCGACCGGCGATGTGCTATCCGGCACGATCTTAAGCATCGCCCCCGATGAGATTCTTGTCAACGTCAACACCAAATCGGAAGGCGTGATCAGCGGCGAAGAGTATGCCCAGGTCCCGCCGGAAATGCTGGCCGATTTGCAGGTGGGCGATGCGGTGACGGTGTACGTCGTCAATCCGCACGATCGCGCCGGCAACCTCGCGCTGGCCTTAACTCGATCGCAAAGCTCGCGCGATTGGATTGAAGCGGAAGAGCTGCACACCAGCCAAAATGTTTTTGAAGGCATCGTGGCCGGTTACAACAAAGGCGGCCTCATCGTCAAAGTCGGCAAGGTGCGCGGCTTTGTCCCGACCTCTCAATTGATCACGCGGCCACCCCGCACGGAAGATGGCGATCTCAGCAGCTATCTCACCACGTTAGTTGGCAAGAAGATGCATCTCAAAGTGATCGAGCTGGATCGCGAGAAGAATCGCTTAATCCTTTCCGAGCGCGCTGCGCAACGTGACGCCCGCAAGCTGCAAAAAGAGCAGCTCTTCAACGATCTCAAAGAAGGCGATGTGCGTGACGGCGAAGTGATGAGCATCGCCGATTTCGGCGCGTTCATTGATCTGGGCGGCGCCGATGGGCTGGTGCACATTTCCGAAATTTCCTGGAAGCCCATTCATCATCCCGGCGATGTGCTCAAAATCGGCCAGAAAGTCAAAGTTCAAATCCTAAAGATCGATCCCGAAACCCGGCGCGTCGGCTTGAGTGTCAAACGCCTGGAAGCCGATCCGTGGCGCGATCTGGAAAATCATTACAAAGAAGGCCAACTGGTTGAGGCCGAGATTACCAAGCTCACCAAGTTCGGCGCCTTCGCCCGTATCAAAGACGGAAACGACATTGAAGGGCTGGTTCACATTTCGGAATTGTCTGATAAGCGTGTGACCAATGCGCGTGAAGTCGTCAAGGAAGGCCAGATGTTGACGCTGCGCGTTCTGCGCGTCGAAGCAGACAAGCATCGCCTCGCTTTGAGCCTCAAGCGCGTGGCGCAGGGTGAATACACTGATGAAGATTGGCGGCAAGCTTTAGCGGATGCGAATACAGATAGCGGTCCTGCGCCGGAGGCTGACTCGCAGCCCGAGAGTATGGATAACGGCCCTGCGCCGGAGGCTGACACGCAGCCCGAGAGTACGAATAGCGGTCCTGCGCCGGAGGCTGACTCGCAGCCTGATGCTAACGAGCCGGTGGATGGCTGAGTTTCGCTGAATAATTTTCAAATCGATTCACAGCGTAGAGCGTCGCAGTCAACATTGACTCGACGCTCTACTTGCATCATAGCAAAAAGAAGACGGACACTCGGGTGTACAGACGACCTGTCTGAAAAGACAGGTCGTCTGTACACCCTGACAAGTGGCGGAGTCTGCGCAGCTGGGATATAATCGTGCCAGTACCCAATTGGGTATAGAGGTGTGGAGGTTCTCATGGCAAACAAACTCGATCGGTTTACGCAACGCGCGCGGCGCGTACTTGCTTTCGCGCAAGAGGAAGCCGAACGACTTAATCACAGTTACATTGGCACGGAACATTTGCTATTAGGCTTGATGCGGGAAGAGAGCGGCGTGGCCGGTCGTGTGCTGCGGCAATTGAATGTACAGCCCGAGCGTGTCGCCGAATTGGTCGAGCGGATTACCGGCCCCGGCCGTCGCGCGCCCTTCAGCAAGATCGATCTGACGCCGCGCACCAAGCGCGTGATCGAATTGGCCGTCGATGAAGCGCGGCGTTTGGGCCAGCACTACATCGGCACCGAGCACTTATTGTTAGGCTTGATCCGGCAAGGCGATGGCGTGGCGATCGATATTCTGCGCCAGATGGGCATCAGCCCCGAACAGATTCGACGCGAGACGACGAAGGTCTTGCAGGAAACTCCGCGCACCCCCGATAAATCTACCGGCCCAACGGCCAAGAAAGAACGGCCTAAGACACCGCTGGTCGATCAACTCGCCACCGATCTCACCGCGCTGGCCGAACAAGGCAAACTCGATCCGGTTGTTGGACGACAAACCGAAATCGAGCGCGTGATTCAAATACTTTCGCGCCGCACGAAAAACAATCCGCCCTTGATTGGCGAACCGGGCGTCGGCAAGACAGCCATCGTCGAAGGATTGGCGCAGCGCATCGTGGCCGGTGAAACACCTGAGCCCTTGCTCGATAAACGCGTGCTGCAACTCGATGTGGGTTCTTTAGTCGCCGGCACGATGTATCGCGGCCAGTTTGAAGAGAGACTGAAGCGTGTCATCGAAGAACTGAAGAACAGCAACAGCATCCTGTTCATCGATGAAGTGCACATGCTCGTCGGCGCAGGCGCAGCCGGATCAGCGGTCGATGCGGCCAATATTTTGAAACCGGCTCTCGCACGCGGCGAACTGCAATGCATCGGCGCGACGACGCTGAACGAATATCGCAAACACATTGAAAGTGATGCGGCTTTGGAGCGGCGTTTCCAACCGATCATTGTGGAAGAACCGACTGTCGAAGAAACCGTCAGCATCCTCAAAGGCGTTCGACCGAGATACGAAAGCCATCACAAACTGCATATCACCGACGAAGCGATTACTTCGGCCGCACAGCTGTCTGAAAGATACATCTCCGATCGATTTCTGCCCGACAAAGCGATCGATCTGATCGACGAAAGTTCGGCGCGTGTGCGGATGTACAAAGCGCCGCAGACAAAACAACTGCAGCAAGCTCTCTCCGAATTAAAGACCGTGCAGCGTGAGCGTGAAACCGCACTCGAAGAGCGCCGCTATGACGACGCCGAAGAAATGCGGGTGCGCGACGAAGAATTGCAAGCCAACATCGATCGCCTGCGCGCGGTCTGGGATCCCACCTCGACCGACGGCCCGCGGGTGCTGCCCGAAGACATTGCCGAAATGGTAGCGATGTGGACCGGTATTCCCGTGACGCAGATCGCCGGCGAAGAAACTGCGCGTCTGGTGCACATGGAAACAGATTTGCACAAGAAGATCGTCGGGCAAGATGAAGCGATCGTGGCGATCAGCAAAGCGGTGCGCCGCGCTCGAACCGGCTTGAAAGATCCCAAACGCCCGATCGGTTCCTTCATCTTCCTCGGCCCGACCGGCGTGGGCAAGACCGAACTCACCAAAGCTTTGGCGCAATTCATGTTCGGCAGCGAAGAAGCGATGGTGCAGCTCGATATGAGCGAATTCATGGAGCGCCATTCCGTTGCGCGCTTGGTCGGTGCGCCTCCCGGCTATGTCGGTTATGAGGATGCCGGTCAACTCACCGAAGCGATCCGCCGCCGACCGTATTCGATCGTTGTGTTCGACGAGATCGAGAAAGCGCATCCCGAAGCTTTCAATATGCTGCTGCAAATCATGGAAGAAGGTCACTTGTCAGATGCGCGCGGCCGCAAGATCGATTTCCGCAATGCGATCATCATCATGACCAGCAACATCGGCGCGGAGATGATCCGCCGCCAAACCTCGATCGGGTTTGCGATCACCAATCGGGATGAAGCCAAAGAAGAACAATCTTCTTACGATGAGATGCGCGAGAAGTTGATGGCGCAGCTCAAGAAGGCGTTTAGGCCGGAGTTCCTCAATCGCGTGGATGCCGTGGTGGTCTTCCGCGCCCTGACGCGCGATGAGATCACGACCATTGTCGATCTGGAACTGCACAAGGTGCAAGAGCGCTTGTCGCATCAAGCGATCAAGATCGAAGCGACCGTGGGCGCCAAACAGTATCTATCAGATAAAGGCTACAACTACGAATTCGGCGCGCGTCCGCTGCGCCGCGTGATTCAAAGCGAAGTTGAAGATATCATGTCCGATGGTCTGCTGTCCGGCAAATTCCAGAATGGTGATACGGTGCAGATCGATCTAGTGGAAGGCAATCTGGCGTTCAACGCCGTGCGGCCAGTGGATAGCGAGATCGCTGCGCTGCGCGAGTTGCCTGAGGGCGAAGCGCTGGTCAATGCCGGGCTAACGATTTGAAGCTGGATGTTGGTAATTAGAGGTTAGATCGAGCGGCGCACTTCCACAGTGCGCCGCTCGTTGTATTTACATGTAGGGCGAACCCGCAAAGCGCCCTGAGCAAAGCGAATGGGTTGTGCTCGCCCGTTTTGAGCAGCCACGAGGGTTGCCCCTACAGAATTACATCTTTGCAAAATTATCTATCAACCTGCCAATGAACTTCATGCCCTGCCAGTAATCACTCATTCGAATGTTCTCATCGGGTGCGTGCTCGCGTGTGTCGGCGTAACCAATCCCGGCCAAGACAGCCGGGATGCCCAGCCCGGTCGAGAGTGGATGCATCGGTCCGCTGCCTGCGACCAGTGGTTGCATGATCGGATCGTGGCCGTAAATTTCACGCGCTGCCGATCGTGCCGCTTCAACGATCTGCGCATCGACGGGCGACAGCGCGGGATACTCGGCGCTCAGCGGCACGATCTCCACATCCGTGAAGCCGCGTCGATCGAGATGCGCGCGCAACAAAGACAGGCAAAGTTCCGGCGTGAGATTCGGCACCAAACGAAAATCCATCTTGGCAAAAGCATAATTGGGCAGCACCGTCTTCATGCCTTCGCCGGTATATCCGGCGTGAATGCCACAGATAGTGGCCGTTGGGCCATACAAGAATCTTTTCAGCAGGTCAAGCCCCTGCTCATTCTCAATGAACCGATCGACGCCGAACATCTTCTTCATCCCCTCTTCATCGAACGGCATCGCCTTCAACATTTTCAGTTCGGCCTCGTTGGGCTGGCGCACATGATCGTAATATCCGTCGATCAAAATATTATCGTGTTCGTCCTTGATCGTGTTAAGCGCCCAAATCAAGCGCCAGACCGGGCTGGGCACAATCGCCGCGTAGCCGGAATGCAGATCGCGCCCCGCGCCGTGCACGCGCAGCTCCAAGTATTGAATGCCTTTCAAGCCCATGCTCAAGACAATTCGATCGCCCTCGTCTTTGCCGCCGCCTTCCCATAAACAACCATCGGCGTGCAGGCTGTCTTTGTGCTGTTCAGCGAACTCGGCCAGATTTTCGCTGCCCACTTCTTCCTCGCCCTCAATGACCCACTTGATCTTTAAGGGCAGTGCGCCGATCGTTTTTTGCCACGACTCGATCGCCTGAATCCGGCACGCCAGATCGCCTTTATCGTCGCTGACGCCGCGCGCGAAGAGCTTGCCATCGCGCAGCGTTGGCTCGAACGGCGGCGTCGTCCACAGATCGATCGGATCAGCGGGCTGCACATCGTAGTGATTGTAGATCATCAGCGTGCGCGGCCCGCTGCCCAGTTCGGCATACACGATCGGCGCGCGGCCGGTAGGGAACTGCTGCACCTTCGCGTGGACCGATTCCAGGCGGCGTTGCAGGAGATTCGCCATCTCGCGCACGCCTTCACCTGTGGCGGCGATGCTCGGTTGGCGCAGAAACGCTTTGAGATCGTCGATGA
>JBGQGR010000069.1:0-9078 GCA_041497495.1 Anaerolineae bacterium
CTATACGACCGCGATCGATCCGTGGCCGCAGATCGCGGCGACGTGCGCGACGATCAAGTTCACGTTGATTGTCATCGGTTTGATTTACGCCATCGTCGGCGTCACCGCGCGCTTGATTAATCGTAATCAATCGTTCACGAATCGGATCGCTTAATGCTCGCGACGATTTTTCTGCACATTAACAAGACGGCGGGCACAACGCTGTATTACATCCTCGATCAGCATTTTCCGCGCCAGACTCGCTACACGATTGGGTTCGACGGTTCGTTCGACGACTTCAAAAACCTCAGCGCGGCGCGCCGATCGAACTTGCGCTTGCTGCGCGGGCACATCGGCTATGGCGTGCATCAATATCTACCGCAGCCCGCCCAGTACTTCACCTTCTTGCGTGAACCGATCGGCCGAACGATTTCGTATTATCAGTTCGTGCGGCGCACGCCGAAGCATTACTGCTACGATCAACTGACGGTGCGCAAGATGAGTCTGACCGATTTTATCGACAGCCAGATCGATCGGATGACCGATAATGCGCACACCCGATTGTTGTGCGGACTCGAAACGGGGCAGGAAGTCCCTTTTGGCGAATGCACGCAAGATATGTTAGCGACAGCCAAGCAAAATTTGAAGACGAACATCGTGCTGATCGGCCTGACTGAAAAATTCGACGCCACGTTGCTGCTGCTTAAGCGGACCTTCGGTTGGCGCAACTTGTATTATGCGCCGCAGAATGTCTCGCCCGGCGAATTCACGCTCGATCACTTGCCGTCCGCCACGGTGCAAACTCTGCGGCAGGTCAACGAGTTAGACATCGAACTCTATCAATATGCGGCCGAACTTTTCGAGCAGCAAGTTCAACACTATGGTGACACCTTCGCGGCTGACCTGCAAGAATTTCAAATGAACAATCGACGCTGGGCCCCGCTTTATAAATTAATGTGGGCCATCCCGCAATTTTCAGTCCGCACGAAATTGCGAAAGTGGTTGCGGCCTGATCGCAACGCTCGATAACAGTCAGCTGTCAGCCGCGTCCGGATCGATCTATCTCGTCATCATCGTTATCGCGCGCCATGCGTCGCGCCAATTTGAAAACGATCGTCGCGTAAATGGCGGCGCTGAAAATTTGCGGTCTTTACAAGCGGGCGTATAATGTTGTTAACGACCAATGCCTCCCGACAGAACCTCTGCAGGCTACAGCGTTCCCTGGCCAAGGTAGAGATCGGCAGCGCGTTTCAAATTGCCGTGCGGTGAAATGAGAAAGGGTCAGTGCCCACAAGTCCCTCGGACGATGGAACCGCACCTTGGAGCATACACCTTGAATATCTTGTTGATCTATCCTGAATTCCCGGATACCTTTTGGAGTTTCAAGCACGCGTTGAAGTTCGTGCGCAAGAAAGCAGTCTCGCCGCCGTTGGGTCTGCTTACCGTGGCGGCGATGCTGCCCCGTGACTGGCATCGACGTTTGGTCGATCTCAATGTGCGCGATCTCACCGCCGATGATCTGGCCTGGGCCGATTATGCGTTTGTCAGTGCGATGACCGTCCAACAAAAGTCGGCCACCGAGGTGATTGGGCGCTGCCGTGCGGCGCAGCTCAAGGTTGTAGCGGGCGGGCCGCTCTTTACCGTCGAGCCGGAGCTGTTCGATGAAGTGGTCGATCACTTTGTGCTTAACGAAGCCGAGTTGACCTTGCCGCCATTCTTAGCCGATCTGGCGCAGGGCTGCGCTCGACATGTGTATACGACGAGCGACTTCCCCGATCTGGGCCAAACGCCGATTCCACAGTGGGAGCTAGCGGATCTCGATCGTTACATGACGCTGAACATTCAGTTCTCGCGCGGCTGTCCGTTCAACTGCGATTTTTGCAACGTGACATCGATGCTCGGCCATCGACCGCGCACCAAAACGGTGCCGCAGATCATCGCCGAGCTCAATCACCTTTATCGATTGGGCTGGCGCCGCGGCGTGTTCTTTGTCGACGATAATCTGATCGGGAACAAGCGCATTCTCAAAGCCGAATTGCTGCCGGCGCTGATCGATTGGCGCAGGGACAAACCGTCGATCACGTTCAGCACCGAAGCCTCAATCAATTTAGCGGACGACGACGAGTTGTTGAGGCTGATGGTTGCGGCCGGATTCAATTCGGTGTTCGTCGGCATCGAGACGCCGGACGATTCCAGCCTGGCCGAATGCAGCAAGAAGCAGAATATGAAGCGCGATCTGGTGGCCGATGTCAAACGCATGCAGCGTGCCGGACTCAGTGTGCAGGGCGGCTTCATCGTCGGCTTCGATCATGATACGCCATCGATCTTCCAGCGGCAGATCGATTTCATTCAGCGCAGCGGCATCGTCACGGCCATGGTCGGACTATTGCAAGCGCCGCCCGGCACCAAACTGTACGAACGCTTGAAGCATGAGCATCGACTGGTGGATAAGATCTCCGGCGACAACGTCGATGGCACGACCAACATTATCCCGATCATGAACCTCGACGCGCTGCGTCAGGGCTACCGATCGATCTTGCAGCGCATCTACTCGCCCGCGTTCTACTATCAGCGCATCAAAACTTTTCTACGCGAGTATCATCCGCCGAAAGTGGCCGTCCGCGTGGACTTCGCCAGCATCGCCGCGCTGTTTCGTTCGATCTATCGATTGGGGATCATCGGCAAAGAACGCGTTCAGTATTGGAGCCTCTTCTTCTGGACGCTGTTCCGTCGGCCTCGGCTCTTCCCGATCGCGATTACCTTAGCCGTGTATGGTTATCACTTCCGCATGATCTGCGAGCAGCATGTTGGTTGATCGATAAACGCGTAGAGGCGATGCCTGCATCGCCTCTACTTGATCGTGATCTCTGCTAACAACAATCGATCCCCGACGTCATTCCCCGTCGGATCATAAATTCGCCAACGCACATTATCCGCCTGCGAATACGCGCCGATCTCCACACGATACGTGCCTACGTCCAATGTGGACGGAATTTGCACATCATTCTGCTGAAGCCACACATCGCCGTCGCGCCAGCCCGCAGTCGGATACGCCAGCAGATCGCGCCCGGCTGCAAAATCGCCGCGCGCATTCAATAAGTGAACGAATAAAGACAGCGGCAGTTGCTGCGCCCCCACGTCTTTACTCACCCGCCAGTACAACGTCAACTTCAACATTTCACCCGGCTGCGTGATCGATTGAGTTTCATAGCCTAAAAATTGCAGCGAATGACCGATATCGATCGGCGCGGTCAAGATGAGCGAGTCTGTTCTGGCAGTCGTGATGATATTTGTAGCGGCGAGCCTTGTGCTCGCCCAATCGAGATCATAAACCTCAAAAGCCGTTGAACCGTCATCGAACTTCGAGACGAACGAAGGATCGGCCAAGAAACGTGATCGCATGCTCGGATCGATCGGCGCGTATGCGGGCGAGATCAAGATCGATCGCTGCGCCGGAAAGGTCAGTGCGTAAGCCCGATCAATCCAGCGCAGATCATGCTGGCCATTTAACTCGAAATCATACAGGAACGGATCGAGATCGCGCGGATTAGTGGATGCGATCACGATCGGTTGATCGACACTTGCCCCACTGCGTGGCGCAGTGCGGGTCGGCTGCTGCTCGATCCAGCGCGCGGCTTGCGCGAGATCCGATCGATAGACTTCCCGCACATCCGATCGATTCGGCCAGACGACGAAGTAAGCGTGAATCGTCAAAACACTATTCAGCCCGATCATCAAGATCGCGGCGATGGGCAATATCTTATACAGCCTAGCAAAGACGGATTGATATTTGCGATGCCAACCTTTGCCTGTGCGGACGAGGGCTTCTTGAATTCCCCAATCCATTGCTATGGCTGGAAACAAAAATGTTACCGGCAGTGAAACACTCGCGCGCAAGAACGACGGCGCGGAATCGCTCAACATCGAGGGCAGCAAACCGATCGGCAGCCAGAGTAGCGCAAAAAGTTCGCGTGGATCGCGCCAATGTTTGATCGATAACATGAGGCCGAAATAAAACAACAGCCCAGTGATCGGATCGAAGATGGGGCGTCCCGGCAAGTTGTAGCGTGCGATCGGATCGCCCGCGAAGGTAAATACACCTAAAGTTTGGATCGAATAAGTCAGAACCGGCTGCCAGTTGCCATGCAACGCTTCTTGCACCGGTCCGCTCAATTGCTGCAAACGCTGATCACCTTGCGGCAGTGTAGCGATGGTGTAAGCCAGTGGTGTGATCGTGATGAGTGCCGCGATCAAGACATAGAGAGTGGGCTTATGAAGTCTTCTGGAGAATACAGAATGCAGAAGCCAGAAGAGAAAGAAGACGATTGGGAACACACGCGAAGCCGGATAGGTATAAAGCGTTATGCCTAAGGCAATGCCCGCCATAATCGATGAAAGCACAAGCGATTCCCCGCCATCTTTTTGACTGAGAATTGGCGAGAAGAGATAGGCAGTTAACGCCACCATCATCGGCAGCGAAGCGGCGCGCAAGCCCACTCGACTCAAGAACAACGGCCAAAAATTTACGGCGATGAATGACGCGGCGATCAAAGCTGTGCGGTGATTGTAAGCCCGGCGGTTCCACAAGTAGCTGAAGAGCACGGTGAGCAGTCCGCACATCACGGCGGCGATGCGAATACCAAACACATTTGTGCCCAGCAGATTGATCGCCGCCGACATCAGATAGATGAACAGCGGCTCATTGCCCGCGTTCGAAGCAAAGTACAGCGGGTGATAACCGAGCAGGACGGTGATCGCATCGTGACCATGAATCACTTCATCATGCTGCAAACCGGGCGGCACTTGATCGAGCGCGATCAGCCGTAGCGCAGCGGCGATGATCAGAATGACGAGAATCGGTAACCAACGTTTCATTTTTACCGCGGAGCGCGCAGAGAGCGCGGAGATTCGGAGAGGTTATTCGCAAGTCGAATAACACCGTTCTTCAGGAGCTTAACGTTAAAGTTGATCAGTAGGCCAATCTTACAACCGGAGATTTTTAAGGAGGAGAGCGGTGGTGCCTGATGAATCGGGGCAAGTTGGTCGACGGATTTAATCTCTACGATGACTTTTTCCTCGATCAATAGATCCAATCGATAACCACAATCTAGTTGAATCTGCTGATAAGTTAAGGGCAATGGCTTTTGCTGTTCAACCTTTAAGCCCATCTCTGAAAGCTCGAATGCCCAACAGGCTTCATAAGCGGATTCCAACAAACCCGGCCCAAGCTCGCGATGAACAGCGATTGCAGCGCCAATGATCTTCTCGGTGATCTGATCAATCTGTTCCTTTTCTTCCATCTCAGCGCCCTCCGCGTTCTCTGCGGTGAATCATTAAGGATTCAATAACGGAATGATGTATCTTTGTAAAGCCACAATGTCCAATCGCGCGAGCATGATGAACACAGCAAGAAAGATTAGCATTTGAATGATCGCAATCCACTCATTGGGATTTTTGATCAACCCGAAGATCTTTTGCAGTATGTGATCCAACCCGATCGCGACCACCAGCCCGATCGGGATCAGTGCCGGAAACAAATATCGACCTTGATGTTGGACGAAGGTCAAGTTGTAGTAAATAAATCCACCAACCGTCAAGATAAACAAGAGTAACAAAATCGTAGATTGAGGCGAGATGTGAAGGAATCTTTTCATCCTTCCGCCTTCATCCTTCATCCTTTCAACCAACCACCATAGCCATCCAATCAATGCGACAATCGACAACAAGCCGAGCAACAGATAGGTGCTGTCGGGCATCGGCACAGCCATCCAGCCGAATTGTCCCCAGAACGAATGAAACGTCGTCGTCAGTCCGCGAGTGATCAACCCACCGAAACCGTACTGCGCGATCCACTCGGCAGTTGTTGCCTGTCCCACCACGATCGAGTTGTGACGCGCCAAGCCCAGCACATCGAAGCCGCCGTAAACGTCGATATTGTGAAGCCACAATACTGCACCGAGCAAAAGAGCAGGAATGAACACAAGTAGCAAGTTGCGTCCAAAGGCTGAGGGCCGAAGGCTGAGGGCTGAAGTCTTTCTCTCCGGATTCCGCATTCCGAAATCCGCACCCTTTTTTGCCAAAAGAATCATAGCAGCTAAGGTAATCGGCAGCGCGGTGTAATAGACCGTTTGCTTCGTCAGCAGTCCAAAGCCCAGTGTCACACCTAAAAGTAAAAATGATCGTGATGAAGGCTGATCCGTTATGAACAGCCGCATCGATTGCCAGATGCACAGAGCGATCAGCAATTCCGCCAGCGAATCATTATTGACCGCAGACATCATCGCCACATGCTGCGGCACAAACGCGACGAAGGCCGCCGCGCCCACAGCGATCTGCAATCGATCGGGAAATAGTTCTGCACCAATGAGATACGCGACCACAATAAAAATGGCACTCAGCGTGACGGAGAGCAATCGGAGCGCGGAAAGCCAGCCATCGGTCGCGACGTAGATCGGCGCGGCCAGCAAATAATAGAGCGGGGGCGCGTAGAATTCATAGCGAAACGGATCGATCGACATCGAGTGCGTGTTCTGCGGTGTGCGCGTGAACTCTTCATTGTAGGTTGCGTTGTAGTCGCCGCTTTGCAGAACAGGCAGGGCCTGCTGATCGATGATGAATTTAACGTAGTTGTAGTGCGCGGGCTCGTCCGGATTTTGCCAATCGGGGGTGTTCAGCGCATATGCCGTGCCGATCATTAGATAGGCAACAAGCGTGGCGAGCAGAAGGAACACTGCTGTTGATCGGGACATGCTCGCTATTGTACCAGATAGGAAAAGTGATGAGTGACGAGTGATGCGTGAAAAGCAGTGAATGAATTGCGATCTGCGATAGACTAGATGCTATCGGCAATTATGGCCCAACCGTGATCATGTTTTTGATCTTTTCGAACAGCGCGTCGCCAATGCGCGGCACATTTTTGATGTCCTCGATTTTTTTGAACGGCCCATTCAAGTTGCGATAATCGATGATTGCTTGGGCGGTCGATGGGCCGATGCCGGATAGGGTATCGAGCTGCGCCGCATCGGCCAGGTTGATGTTTAACAAGGCGCGAAAGTCATACTTGTCAACCATTAAACTTGGCCTTGATTGCACTTGACGATAGCGTTGAGCGCAGCTTTGGGTTGAGTCTTGGCTGAAAACCACGAGTTTCCGTACTGCAGTTGGTGATATTTCCTGTTGCCTTAGTTTTTAGCTCATTTTCCCCTGTAGAATCGCGATTTCCTGATCACAACTGCAAGGCACGCTCAACTACTCGTTTGCTTCACGCACTCGCAGTTTTGCGTGCCTTCGCTTAATCTACTACCGGCGGAGGCTCGTAAAAATCGGAGGTAGACCAGAAATCTGCTATTTGCCGGTAACTATTTTCAGCCTTACCCAAATCTGATTTCCGACGGCGGCGCATCTCTTTCTCAACCCAAGATTGATCTTGTCCGTATCGAAGGCGACTCTCTTCAATAATCCTATCCGGGGTCGTAATGGGTGAAGCCACTCCTTGCGGTATTAATTTAATCGCTGGTGCCGCCTCGTCAGGAGTTGACCGTTCCTGCAAGCGGCTATACTGAAGTCTAAATTGCTCGTTTTCTTTGTACGTAAAGATTTCTGCTGCGGCGTTGCGATTTAGAGATTCAAGCAAATCTGGTTGTCCGCGGAACTGGCCTTTGTGTTGATTAGCAACAACTAATCCTAGACCAAAAGACCGGGCTTCCGTAAGAATCTTTTGCGATGCCTCTGTAGTAAAGTTCTGAAACTCATCAACATATAAAATGAAAGGCTGGCGCTGGCTCTCTAGAATGTTGGCGCGGCTGTCAGTTACTGATTGGAATTTGGTTATCAAAAGTGCTCCAAGCAGCTGCCTAATATCTTCACCTACCACGCCTTCAGGCATTCGGGCTAAGAAAATCTTTTTCTCGTCCATTATTCTTCGCAAATTAAAACTGCTTTGCACTTGGCCGATGATGTTACGCACTTCTGGATAAGCTAGCCATGGTCCGACTTTGTTCAGGATTGGCGCAATTATTGAAATCCCTGTACCTTTGTTAATGAATTGAGGATATAGCCGTCCCCAAAAATCAGTGACTTCGAAATTTGTTATATGTGGCAATACACCTTTACGGAAATCTTCATCGAGAAGTAATGTTGGAATATCAAGAAGTGTAGCGCCAGGAATTTCCATCAGTGTTAATATTACTTCACGAAGGATGTACTCAAGTCTTGGTCCCCATGAATCTTTGCCAAAAATCTTCTTGAATGTCAATAAGACCTCTCCTGTTGTCCGCGAACGAGAATCCTCAGGAACGTTTTCTAAAATATTGAATCCAAGCGGCTTGGCTGTATCAGTTGGGTCAAAAAGAATTACATCGCCTCGTCTATGAGAGGGAATTTGCCGAAGCAAACGGTCAACAAAATCACCTTTAGGATCGATTACACCCACGCCATATTTAGGCTCTCCACTGTCTAACATGGCATTCATATCTTGTATAGCCATATTGACCAAAAGCGTAGTCTTGCCTGTGCCCGTTGCGCCCATGACATGAGCGTGCTTCATCCGGTCACCGTCTGGAATGGTGATTGGTGTGTTTCCATATCTTCCAATTGTCACGCCCGAAACCGCATATTTCTTGCGTAGTCGATTTTGTTCATATTGATTGACAAGGAAGATGCCAAGCAGCCCGATAATAAGACCGGCACAACCCGCACCTGCATCAACGATTGCTTTATCGACTGGGTCTTGGTCTCTTCTGTATGACATTTGGATCAATCCTTTTTTTGAGTTTTATTATTTGGTAAGGCAAACCGAGGACTTCGCAACACCCACCATCCTCCCGCAATAAGAACAGCGACACCAAGCATTTCGCCTAAAAAAGAATTCGAGGTAAGAAGTGCACATGAAGCAGCAACGATACAAATTCCGACAATGATTCTCTCAATTGGGATCCTATCCAAAAATATTGTTGGTTCATCACTTTCTGGTTCAGGTAATTGCGGCAACATTTCTTGCCGAAGTTGAAGCGAACGTTCAGGCGTTACAACATGCACTCGAATACGGATACTAGCTAAAACATTCTCATCAAGATCGTCACTCATCTCGCACAAACTCCA
>JBGQGR010000070.1:0-9062 GCA_041497495.1 Anaerolineae bacterium
AAGTGATAGGTGTAGTCTTCCATAAAGGAAGTTCCACCCTCTAGGCCCATCCCCATCACCTTCATCGCTCTGACAAGCGCGGCTGTCTTCCAGTCGCCTTCTGCACCAAAGCCGTAGCCGTCGGCCATTAATCTCTGCACCGCAATGCCCGGCAGCTGGATCAGGCCATGCAGATCTTCGAAGGTATCGGTGAACGCTTTGAATTGACCCTGTTCCAGAAAATGCCGCAAGCCCAGCTCAATCTTGGCCGCCTCGCACAGCGATTGGTGTTGATCGCCTCTTTGGCGCAGCGACTCTGCGACCACATAGCGTTCTTCGTATTCGGCGACGAGACGGTTTACTTCGATGTCAGTGACTTCATCCATATATCTGCCCAGATCACCCATACCATAGCCGTTGACTGCGTAGCCGAATCGCAGCTGGGCCTCGACCTTGTCACCTTCGGTCACCGCGACCTGGCGCATGTTGTCGCCCAATCGAGCGATCCGAGCGCCTTGGGCGTCATGCCAGGCGCAGGCGGCGCGCATCCACACCCCGATGCTTGCCTGGACATCTTCATCCTGCCAGTGACCGACGACGACTTTGCGGTTCAATCGCATTCGACTGCCGATATAACCAAACTCGCGATCGCCATGCGCCGATTGATTGAGATTCATAAAGTCCATGTCGATTGTCGACCAGGGAATGTCTCGATTGAATTGAGTATGGAGATGCAGGAACGGTTTTTTCAAGGTGGTCAGCCCGGCGATCCACATTTTGGCCGGTGAGAAGGTATGCATCCAGGTTATCAAACCGATGCAGTTCCTGGCGGCATTCGCCTCCAGACACAACTCGTAGATCGCTTCCGGCGTTGTCACGACCGGTTTGAAAACAAGCTGAACGGGGATTTGGCGAGACTGCGCAAGCGTCTGTACGATTTGTTTCGCATGTTCGGCGACTTGTTCAAGCGCCTCATTGCCGTACAGATGCTGGCTGCCAGTCACAAACCATACTTCAAACTGTCGCAAGTCAATCATGTTGAATGCTCCTGTGTCGCTCGCTATCAGGGAGCGAAAGTTTGTTTAGCGCGGGTAGCCGCCGCAGCTGCATCCGGCGCAAAAATGTCCGCGCCAATGTCCAGCGCGTATTGCGCGGTAACCGGGGCGCCGCCCATCATCACTTTTACGGTGTCCCGCACGCCCGCTTGCTTGAGCGCCGCCATGACGTCTTTCATGCGCGGCATCGTCGTCGTCAACAATGCGGAGCAACCCACCAGCTGCGGCTGATGCTCTTGGACAGCCGCCACGAATTTCTGCGGTGAAACATCGACGCCAAGATCGATCACTTCAAAGCCCGCGCCTTCCAGCATCATACTGACCAGGTTTTTGCCGATGTTGTGCAAGTCGCCTTGCACCGTGCCAATGACGACTTTACCGACCGCCGGCACATTGGCTTCGGTCAAGGGCGGGCGCAGCAGCGCCAGGCCAGTTTGCATCGCACGAGCCGAAATCAGCATTTCGGGCACGAAGAACTCGCCATTTTCAAATAGCCGACCGACTTCCGCCATCGCCGTGATCAAACCATCTCGCAGAAGGCGTTCGGGGGCAAGCCTTCGACCAGGCTCCGGTGCACGAGGTCCTGCGTGATATCCGCCTCGCCGTCCATCACGCTTTGACGCAGTTCTTCCAGCAAGGTCATGTGCGTCCCCTTCGATTAAGCGTTCTCGTAACCCGGCTGGCGTTGAATCACGTCGATGAAAGCCAGCATGTTTTCCAGCGAGACATCGCCTTCCACGTCGTGCGCGGGCGCGAAGATGTAACCGCCCGCGCGGCCCATGTCCAACAACCGATCGGCTTCCTGGCGCACATCGGTCGCGCTGCCGAAGGGCAGTGTGCGCTGCGTGGATAAGCCACCGTGAAAGGTCAGCCGTCCCCGATATTGCTGCATCAACACCGCCACATCCATGACTTCGGGTTGAAACGGATTGAAGCAGTTCAATCCGATGCCGATCAGATCGTCAAACAGCTCGTCGACGTCACCGCACGAATGAATAAAGACATATTTGCCCGCGTCGCGCACCACGCTGTACATCCGCTTCAGCACCGGGTAGATGAACTTACGCCACAACTTTGGCCCCATTTGCAGGCCGCGCTGCTGCCCCCAGTCGTCGCCGAAGTACACCGCGTCGATGTCGTACTTCAACGCCTCACGAGTCTGCGCGATGTTGTAATCGGCGATAGCATTCAACAACTCGTGGACAAAGTTGGGATGGTCGTAGAAATCCATCAACAGATTCTGCATCCCGCACAGCGTCCACGCCCGCTCGTACAGCGAGAAGCCGATCTGAAACACGCGGAAGCGATCGCCGTATCGTTCTAGCTTAGTCGGAATGTCGGCAAAGAACCGCGAGTCGAGCGGATCGGGAAACACATAACCTTTGAGTGTCGGCTCTTTAAAGGTGACCTCTTTTGGCGTTCCGATGTCTCTGTCGATGCGACGGTCCCACACGACGCCGAAGACATCTTGAAAGCAGTTATTGCCAAGATCGGTGAAGAAGCCGATGTCGCTGCCCAGCTTCAATAAATGATTTTGCAGCGCATCTTCCAGATCGACCGCACCGTAATGCGCTTGCAGTTTCGCCCTGGCCTCATGAGTGAAGCCGCACGACCAGGGCACATACGGCGGCGGTTGAGCTTCCAACACCAGGCGAATGATTTCGCGCTTTGTCATAGCCACACGCTACCAATAGTGATGCACGTGTTCGCGGATGCGGCGTTCGTAAATCTCACGCACCTTCGCCATCGTCTCAGCCGAAATTGCCGGCTGGTCAGCCGCACGACAATTGTCTTCAACTTGCGATGGTCGCTTCGCACCCGGAATCGTGCACGTCACGGCGTCGAACATCAGAATCCAACGCAGCGCGAACTCTGCCATCGTCCAGCCGGCCGGCACGCGTGGACGCAGTTCTTCAACTGTATCCAAGCCGAGTTCGTAGTCGACGCCGGAGAATGTCTCGCCGCGATCGAACGATTCGCCGTGCCGGTTGAATTGGCGATGATCGTCAGAGGAGAACGTGCTCGATCGCGCCAGCTTGCCTGCCAGCATCCCCGACGAAAGCGGCAGCCGCGCCAGAATGCCGACCTTAAGTTGCTGCGCCCGCGCGAAGAACACATCAGCGGGGCGCTGGCGAAGAATGTTGAAGATGATCTGCACTGACTGCACGCCCGGATACTCGATGGCCTTCAACGCCTCTTCGACCTTCTCGACGCTCACGCCGTAATAACGCAGCTTGCCCTGCTTCACGAGATCATCGAGTATGCCGAAGACTTCCGGCAGATAATAGACTTCCGTTGGCGGACAGTGCAGCTGCACGAGATCGAGGCAGTCGGTTTCAAGATTTTTCAAACTGCGCTCAATAAACGCCGTGAGGTTCGCGCGATTGTAACCGCTGGCGACGTGCGGTTCGAGCCGACGGCCAGCCTTTGTCGCAATATGGATCGTCTCGCGTCGTTCGCGTTTGAGTTGTGCCAATAAGCGCTCGCTGCGACCGTCGCCGTACACGTCGGCGGTGTCGAAGAAGTTGACGCCGAGATCGACGGCGCGGCGCAGAGCATTCAGTGACTCTTGATCGTCCACCGTTCCCCACGCGCTGCCGATGGCCCACGCGCCGAAACTGACGGTGGAAACTTTCCAGCCCGTGCGACCTAATTCACGATATTGCATGGACCTTCCCTCGTGATCCACAACATGACACGAATCTACACGACAGCCTTAGGGGTAGTTCGTTTCAATTCGTAGAAAGGCTGGTACGGCGTCTCACGAATTGTATTCACCATCGCCCAGAAGTTTTCGAGCGGCGTATCCAGCTGCACGTTGTGTGTCGGCCCGATGATCAAACCGCCGCTTTTGCCCAGCGTCTTCAAGCGTGTGGTGACTTCGTTCCGCACATCGTCCGGCGTGCCAAATGGCAGTGTCTGTTGGATGTCCATCGAGCCCCAGAAACATAGGCGATCGCCGTACTCGTTCTTGAGCCTGATCGGATCCATCGCCATCGGTTGAATCGGATTAAGAATGTCGATGCCAATCTCGATCAATTCAGGGATGATGGGATAAACGACGCCGTCGGTGTGATAGGCGATCTTGATCTGCGGATTGATCGCGCGGAGCGACGCAATCAACTCAGCCAGGCGCGGCTTGAGATATTGCCGCCACATCTTCGGCGACATCAGCATTGACTTTTGCCCGCCCACATCGTCGCCCAGCCAGATCATATCGACGCCGAGCCGCACAAGTTGCTGTGTTACAACCATGTGAAAGTGAAACGGAATATCCAACACCCCATTGGCTTTCGCCGGATCGGCGGCCATATCCACCAGGAGTCGTTCATAGCCGCGCAAAGCCCAGGCGGTTTCAAAGATCGTCGTAGGCGTGACGCCGACGATCCAGTATTCGTCTTTGAAGTTGCGGATGGTCCGTTCGGCTTCGGTGTATAACTCGGGGCGATTCGGATCGGGTGGTGTGTAAGCATCCAGCGCGCGTTCGTCAGCCAACGGCGGGCCGAACGGCTCGGTATATTTACCTTTTCCGAAGCGCGTCTCGTACTCGATCGTGCGCCAGGTCACGCCCCATTCGTCTTGATAACTGCCGACGTTTTGATAACCGTCTTGATAATAACCATTGACCCAGCCTACTGAGGTGAGGAGCATGTCTTCGTCAAGGGCGCGCTCCAGCTCATAAGTGTTGCCGCCGCCGTGCGGATTGTGTAAGCCCCGACCCTTGAGCCGCAGATCGACCTTGAGGCGCGCGGCGAATTCCGGCGTAAAACTGATCTGCATCGGGCAGCGATCGGGTTCTTGATGATGGAGTGCTATTTGCACACGATCGCGATGCTTCATCTGGAATGATTCCTTGTCCGGTGACCGCCGGCCGCAGTTGATCATCGGCGGTCAGTGGTCCGTTGTCTGTGGTCAATATTGCCCGTATTCCAGCGCGGTATCGAACGCGGCGACGACGTTTTCCGGCGGAACAAGAGCTTGGATGTTATGAACCGCGGCGAAGACGAAACCGCCGCCCGGCGCCAGATCGTCAATGCGGCGCTTCACTTCGTCCGCCACCTCTTGTGGTTT
This sequence comes from Anaerolineae bacterium, assembly GCA_041497495.1. Classification (GTDB taxonomy): domain Bacteria; phylum Chloroflexota; class Anaerolineae; order Fen-1058; family Fen-1058; genus JBGQGR01. The sequence goes on from JBGQGR010000070.1 coordinate 5,106, forward strand.
GCCGAACGGCAGCACGTGCTGCGTGTCGACGCCGCCGCCCCAGAAGACGATGTCGCGTCCGTACTCGGCCTTCAACTGTTTGGTGTCCATGCCTTTGGCCGAAACCTGCACGGGGTTCAGAATGTCGAAGCCCAGATCGATCAGGTCGGGGATCAACTCGCGCGTCGCGCCGCAGCTGTGATAGAACACCTTGGCATCGGTCTTCTGCTTGATCGCGTCGATCAGGCGGCGCTGCTTGGGTTTGATCATTTGGCGATAGAGCTCGGGCCGAATCAGCCAGCCGTTCTGCCCGGCGACATCGTCCCAGAAAGTGAAGACTTGAATGTACTTGCCGACGTGGTCGAGATAGCCGTTGCACGATTCGATATAGACGTCGGTGATCTGTTCCATCAATCGGTCGGCGAACTTCGGCTCGGCGACCAGCGCTAGGAAGAAGTTCTGCAGACCCATCACCCTCGCCGGCTGCTCGAAGATGCCGCCGCCGATGATCGCGCTGCCGACCAACGCACAATCCGTATGCTCGTACAGATACTTTGCCTGCTCGCCTAATCGCGCATTGACCTCGTCTGAGTCAGGACGCGGCCAGCGATAATTATCCAGCGCGGCCAGCGTCGGCTCTTGGATCGGGAACTCGACCCAGTCAAAATACAGGCCGCCGTCTTTGGGCATGTGCAGCTTCGCGCCCCAACGATCAAAAAAGGCGAAGTACTCACCCTCTTCAAAGATGTCGACGCCCACGGCTGTTGCCGCCGGCAGCTGCACCATTCGAAAATCCACGCCGAAGCGATCCATCAAGGCTTCATCGACGTAGGGCAGCTGCTGCACGTAGTCCAGCATCTTGATCTCTTCCAGCGGCAAACCGAGATGCCGCTTCAATTCAACGTAGCTGGTCTTGACGATGGAAGAGACGATCGTCGCGCCGAGATCGATCGGGATTCGATCGGGCTCCTGATGATTCAGCGCGGTCATCACGCGCTCACGCGGTTTCATCGATTCAAGTCCTGATCAGGTTAATCGGCGGCGCAAGATGGCCTGCACCGACACCGAGACGACAATGATGAAACCATAGATCAATTGTGTCAGATAGGCCGTCCAGCCCGCCGCGACGATCCCCGGATTGATAAACGCGATGATGTAAGACGCTACAAACGTGCCGAAGATCGTGCCTGTGCCACCGAATACGGATGTGCCCCCCAGGAAAACGGAGGCCAGCGTGTTCAGTAGGTAACCATCACCCAGCGTCGGCCAGAAGAACAGCAGTTGGGCGCTGACGACAAATCCAGCGAAGGCCGCCGCAAGACCGACCATGGCAAAGGTCAATATCTTGGTACGTCCGACGTTGACGCCCATCAGTCTGGCACTCTCTTCGTTGTCGCCGATCAGATACACGTGCGCGCCGAACTGGTGGCGATTCAGGAAAAACCACGTGACAACGGCAATGACGATCATCCAGATGAACTGCATCGGAATCACGCCGAAAAGCTTGCCGACCAGCAACGGATACAGGAACGAAGCCTTGACGGCAACCATGCCCAGGCCCTGACCGTTCGTCACGACCAACACTACGCCCCGCCAAAAGAACTGGGTGCCGATGGTCGCGACCAACGAAGGGACACCGAACCTAACGACGATGAGCCCGTTCAGCCAGCCCGCGAATAAACCCGCCAGCAGACAGGCGATAAAGCCCAGTTCAACACTTCCGGTTGCCACGAATACGACATCAAAGGCTGCCATGCCCCAGGCCATAACAGATGTAAAGGACAGATCAATCTCTTTGGCGACGATGATAAGCGTCAACGGGATCGCCACCAATCCAAAGAAGGGCGTCGTCAACATGAACGAATTGTAGATGTCGAATGCCAGGAAGGTCGTCGGCGCTCGCCATACGAAAAACGCCCAGATCAGCAAGGCTACGACTACGATCGCGATCTGGAGCGCGTGCTGGCGCAGTAATTTAGAGAAACTGCCACGTTGCGCTGTGGGTGAGAGTGGCCGTGCTTCAGCCGTTGTAGTCATTGAACTTTCTCCCGTCTGATCAAGCCGTGTGGTTATTGCCTTCCAGGCTGCCCGTTTGAGCCACACGATTCAACCGTTCAATCAATTCGTCGAACGTGACCTCGCCCTTCATGAATTGACCGGCGATCGTGCCGCGATCGAGCACGACGATCCGATCGACCACGGGATAAACGTGGAAGATGTTGTGATCGATGAAGATGGCCGATTTACCCGCCGCTTTGATGCTGGCCACAAAATCCAGACACTTCTTCGTCTCTGACAGCGACAGGCCCATCGTCGGCTCGTCCAAGATGATGAGCGTCGCTTCAAAGTAAAGCGCGCGCGTGATCGCCACACCTTGACGTTCGCCACCGGAGAAGGTCTTCACCGTCGACTCAGGGGTCACGGCCGACGAAGTGAAGCCCATCGCGGTGTTCATCAACTTCTGTGTCTCACGCTGCATAGCGGCGATGTCGAGCACGCCCCCGCGCCGCTGAAGTTCCCGGCCCATAAAAATATTGCGCCATAATGATTGCTGATCGGCCAGGGCGCGTTCTTGATAAACGACCTCGATACCCAGTTCGCGCGCCTTAGGCACCGACAAGTGCTCGACCTTTTGATTCCGCCAATAGATCTCGCCACCGGCATCAGGCTGATGATATCCCATGATGATCTTGACCAACGTCGATTTGCCCGCCCCGTTATCACCGAGCAGACCGACGATCTCATTATCTCCGATCGTCAAGTTGACGTGGTGCACGGCCGCCACTTCACCGAAAGTCTTAGAGACATTCTTGATCTGAAGCAAATTGCCCATCGATCCACCTCGTAGTCTGGGGTGGCGCGGGTCAATCATCCCCGCGCCACCTGTGGATACGATTAGACCTTCGGGATCTGAATAACCCTCAAGGTCTAAATCATTTAGCGGATATTCTTCGCGGCGAGCGGCGCGATGAAATCGACGTTGCTCTTGTCCACGAAACCCGCGCCCGTGTTGATATCCAGGCCCGAGAAGCCGTAGACCTTGGTCAAGCAGATTTGCAGGATGGGCAAATAACCCTGCAGCCACTCCTGCTGGTCAATAACCAGGTTCATCCAACCGCCCTTGATGGCATCCACCGTTGCCGGCGAGAGGTCGAAACCGGCCATGTTAATATCGCCCGGCTTCTTGCCAGCAGCCTGCAGATAGGTTCCTGACGTGGCGGTCAAGCCGCCATGATCGGTCACGATCACCTTAACATCCGGATGCGCAGACACGTAGCCCGTGAAGGTGGCCGTACCGGCCACTGGATCTGAGTTGGTCGCGCTATCGATCTCGTTATAGTCTACCGTCAAGCCGGCTTCTTTAAAGGCGTCGATGACACCCTTGGTGCGCTCACCGCGTGACGGCTGCGAGAGCAGGCCCCAGACCATCGCGCGATCGCCCGACTTGAGGCCAAAGCGCTTGACAGCTTCCACGCCCAAGGCATGCCCGGCATCATAGTTCACGGCGCCGACATACCCGAAGCCGTTAGCCGAGTACTGCGCTTGAGCCTTCGGGAGCTCGGTGTTCTGGCTGGTGACAAGGATGCCTTTTGATTCAGCATCCTGAATCAGAGAATCAAAGGAATCATCGCCAGGGTGGCCCATCACGGCGATGCCATCAGGCTTGGTAGCCGCCGACTCACTGAACTGCTGGATCATCTTTTGCGGATCCCAGCCGGACCAGACATAGTTCACTTGCGCGCCTAAATCTTTCGCCGCTTGGACGGCGCCGTTATAGACGTTCACGGCAAAGACACCACCCTCCGGGCCGCCGGGGAAGAACACGATCTTGACGTTGGAGCACCAGTTAGTGCTGGACGCTGGCGCAGCGGCTGGGGCAGCCGGGGCTTGAGTTGCAGGCGCAGCGGGCGCGGCGCAGGCAGTCAACACAAAGACCAATACGAGTAACAGATTGACACTTCGTTTTAACATCGTAGC
>JBGQGR010000071.1:0-9039 GCA_041497495.1 Anaerolineae bacterium
AAAGAAGTTGCGATTGCGGCGATCTTGTCAACCGGCATGCCGATGATGGGTGGCATGATGGGGGCACCGGCGATGATGGCCGCGCCCGCGATGAATCCGCAAGCCACCGAGCAGATGTTGATGCAATGGCAGGGCATGCACGAGAACATTATCAAGAACGGCCTGCAAGCCCAAGCTAAAGTCTTGCAGTATATGCCGATGGGGATCAATGTGAACGGCAACAATCCGGTGGTGAACTTGATGGTGGAAGTGCATCCGGCCAGCGGCGCGATGTTCAACGCGCAAGTCCAGGGGCTGCCGATTGCCGAAACATCGATTCCCAAATACCAGCCGGGCCAGATGATTACGGTGCGATATATGCCGAACGATCAGACGCAGGTCGCCGTCGAACACTCCGGTGTCTAGTTAAATTCTTTTCGTTAAGCGTGCGAGCCTCGATGTGATCATCGAGGCTCGCTGCTTGATACTCGCAAATGTTCACATGCTGTATAATTTTGGTGCGGGCGTGCTGCCCCGCCAGAGTAACGGCACTTATCATGGAGTATGATCGCTAGGGCATCACACTCTTTGAGATTTTCAGATGCGGCCAACCCCTTCGTCCGATTCAGGCAAGACCCCATTGCCGGCCCCGAAATCTGCGGCGACTAGCCAACTGAATCCCGCGGTATCCACGCAGCGCCGACGCGGCACATTCAAGATCGTTGCGGTCTATGTGCTGATCAGCGGCTTATGGATTATTTTCTCCGATCAAGTTGCCGCGTTGATCGCGCCCGATCCGCAGACTCTGCTGACGATCAACACACTGAAGGGCTGGGGCTATACGATGGTGACCGCGCTGCTGCTCTACTGGCTGATCCGGCGGCACACGATTCAGCTGCTTAGCGCACGCGGCCAATCGGCGGCGGCCTTGACCGATCAGCTAGCCGTGGCGCTGAAGAAAGCGCGTATGTTTGAAGAAATACAACAATATGCCGTCGAATTGGAAGATCGTGTGACACAGCGGACGCGGGAATTGACGGCGGCCAATACGCGCCTGACCGAACTCGATCGGCTGAAAGACCAATTTGTATCGATGGTCAGCCATGAATATCGCACGCCGTTGACCACGATTCTGTCGTCCGCAGAGATGCTGGAACACTACAGCACCCAATGGACCGACGATCGAAGACGGGAATACCTGCGCAAGATCGCCGCATCCGTCAAGCACATGACTGACCTGTTAGACGATATTTTGGTCATTGGCAAAGCCGATGCTAACAAGCTGGAAATTGTGACCGCGCCGATCGATCTGGTGAAGTACTGCAGCGAGTTGGTCGACGAGCTGCAATTATTAGCCGGTGGGGATCGCCGGTTGGGCTTGTTCACCACCGCCGAACAGCTGCCAGCTGAGATGGATAGCAATCTGCTGCGGCATATCTTGAGCAATTTATTATCGAACGCGATTAAATATTCTGCGCCGGGCACACCGATCGAGTTTGAATTGACGCGTGAAGATCATGCGGCAGTATTTATAATCCGAGATCAGGGTATTGGCATTTCACTGGAAGATCAAGCCCGGCTGTTTGAATCTTTTCATCGCGGCAGCAATACTCAAGGCATCGCCGGCACCGGCTTGGGATTAGCCATCGTCAAACGCGCTGTTAATTTGCAGCAAGGGACGATTGAAGTTATCAGTCAGGACGGTGTGGGCACGACCGTTACGGTGAGATTGCCCCTCGGAACTTCCGCAGCCGTTCAAGGAGAAACGTGACAAAAATATTAGTGATCGAAGACGATATGGATATCCGGTATAATATACTGTATCTGCTTGAGGCCGAGGGTTTCACGGTCGCAGGCGCCGAGAATGGCGTGGTGGGCTTGCGGCTGGTGCGAGAGGGCCAGCCGCCGAACCTGATCATTTGCGATGTGATGATGCCGGGCTTGGACGGTTTTAGCGTCCTGCAGGAACTTCGCAAGGATGCCGCCACTGCAACCATTCCCTTCATTTTCTTAACGGCTAAATCCGATCGGGCTGATCTGCGGCGCGGCATGGAGTTGGGCGCAGATGATTTTATCACCAAGCCCTTCACGATCGACGAACTATTAAAAGCGATTGCCTCCAGGCTGAGCCATGCGCATGCCGTCCGGGCGGTTTCGCAAGCTGAGTTCGATCAGCTCAAGCAGCAAATCGGTGTCGTGCTGGCCCATGAGCTGCGCACGCCGTTGACGGCGGTCATGGGTTACACCGACTTAGCGCTGGACGATATCTCGACCCTTACGCCTGAACAACTGCTGAAGTATTTGTGGAACATCAAACAAGGTTCGGCGCGGTTGGAACGCTTAGTTGAGGATTTGTTGTTACTGGTTCAGGTCGATACCGGCCAAATCGAACAAAACTTTCAAGCGACGGTCGAAACCTGTCGAAATTTTGGCGATGTGATCGCTCGAACGGTGGAGATCTACCAGTCTGCCGCGCACGCTCAAGAGGTGACTTTGGAAGTCAAGCTCGATCCGGATTTGCCGGCCGTCCGATTGAGCCAGCCGCTGTTCGCGATCGGCTTGGGGCATCTGCTGACGAATGCCATCAAGTTCTCAAAGAATCGGGTTGGTCCTATCACGGTGTCCGTCCGCCGTGCGGGAGACGGCATCGACATCGCTGTAACCGATCGGGGTGTTGGCATCCCAATGGATGAAATACCGAATCTCTTTCAGCGCTTTTATCAGATCAATCGGATGCAATCTGAACAGCAAGGCGCCGGACTGGGGCTAGCCGTGGCGCGTGAATTGATCCGTTTGCACGCCGGCGATATCCGCGTCGAAAGTGCGATCAACTCAGGCAGTACCTTCACTATTCATCTCCCCGCGATTGCATAAACGATCAAGAAATTTGGAGGCTGGACGGGGTTGATCGATGAATTCCCGTTCTTGTTGAATTCCAGAAGCACCAGATTCATTCCGGATCGTTTTTCGCTATTCCTACCTCTCCCGTCGGTTGCTAGCTCACGTGGATAGTTATTACAAATTAGCCGACGCTTGTTGTGGCTGTGTGCTGTTCCTTATCTTCGCCGCTCAAGCTCTTCCGATATAACGCGTAGCCTAACAGCTCACGTCTTTCCACTTGATTCATCGAACGCGCAACCTCAAATAACTCGGCCAGTGTCGTATCTGCATTTAACATATCTTGCAATCGGGCTGAAAGCAACCCGGCCCGACGCATGACGTCTTCGGTCGGCAAGTGAAAAGCGCGCGCAAAGCCTGCGCAAGCTTCAACGCCAGGCTTACGCTGCCCGTTTAAAATTTGGCTGATCAGTCCCTGGCTTAAACCTGAACGTCGAGCTAATTCAGCTTGACTCATCATCTTCCATCTGGGTAACCAGCCATGTGGGGAAATCTTCCACGTCTCCGTCTCCTGACTTAGTCAAAGGTGAATGCAATTGAAAGCAAACGGAAATGAAATTAATACCCTTAATCTTTACAAATGCAATAGAATGATGTTTGTGGGGTAATAGCCATTTGGATGATCCTCGTTTCGTCGATATGATCCGGGGCCGGGATTCAATCACCGGACCCATACACTCCGAAACTATTTTGGGTTTCAATGAACCAAACTTTTGCGACTTATCTGACCACTCTGCACAACGACAATATCCGGTATGGTGATGATAAGCCGAGCTGGGTAACTGAATTCGGGACTTGCGGTTCCGAGGAAGTCAAGTGGCTGAAGAACGCACTCAAGTTCATCGACTCGACACCTTGGATCGAGCATGCCGGCCGGTACAAAATCCGACCGACTGCTTACGATCCGAATACTTGTATGAGCTGATTGAATTCGGTTAGAAGTCTGACGCAGTTAGGCCCAACTTATTTTATTCCTCTGTTCGCCGCGGCAGAGCTAAATGAATATCGGAACGTGTCCAGGTAAAGTGTAAGCAATTTCCCCGGAGGGAATTCATGACTCAAAACATACTGGTTGTCGATGATGATGCAGCGACCTTGACCTTGATCGGCATGATGCTGGAGCATCGAGGTTTTGGCGTGCTCAAAGCCCAAGATGGACCTCGAGCTCTGAAGATCTTGGTACAGACCATGCCGGATCTGGTGCTCTTGGATGTCATGATGCCGAACATGGACGGTTACGAGGTCTGCCGCCAGATCAAGGCCAATCCGTATTGGGCGCATTTGCCGGTTGTCATGCTCAGCGCCATGTCTCAGCCGATCAGCCAGATAGAAGGCTTCCGCGCCGGAGCGCTTGATTACATTACCAAGCCGATTGCACCGCAAGACTTGGTCAAGCGTATTCAATCGGCGCTCGACCAGTCAGCTCGGCCCGCCAAGACAGATGGAGCAAAGGTGATTGCCGTATCCGGCACTCGTGGCGGCGTAGGCGCAACGACGCTCGCCGTCAATTTAGCCACGCTGATGGCCGCGTCCGCCTCCACTCTCTTGATTGATTTTGAGCTGCGCGCGACGGCCGCCATTCACTTGGGGTTAGCCTCCTCCGTCGGATTAGCAGATCGATTGGAACAAGACCCGGTAAACATCACCCGGGTCAATATTGAATCGGCGCTCACGGTTCACCCTCGCAGCGGCTTGCGCTTGTTGACCGTGGCAGACAGCCAGATCGAACCGATTCGCTCGACGACGATCCTTCATCAAACGCTGTCGATGTGCGATGTGTGTGTGATCGATCTCGGCTGGGGATTCGACCCGGCGCGGCGCGCGATGATGCAAGCTGCAGACGCGTGCATTTTGGTGCTGGATTCCGAGCAGGAATCGTTGCTGCAATCTAACCGCATGCTGCAAGCGTTGGGCGCAGCCGGTCTGCCGCCGGAGGCGATCAAACTGGTGTGCATCAATCGTTTAGGCACACCCGCGGAAATTCTTCACGCGAGTCTGCGCGGCGCGCTCGATCACGATCTGACGGTCACGATCGGCCCCGCTTCGGAGGCATTGTACGAAGCATTGGATCAAGGCCAGCCGATCGTTTTAAGCAATCCCGATCATCCGGTTGCCGTTCAAATACGCGCGTTGGCCGATTCATTGTTCGAGCTCAGCCCGCACCACCTTGAATTCGCTTAGGGAGAAAAATATGAGCGCCGTGATAACTGCCCTGCCCGTTGAGCAGTTTGGTAAACTTCGCGAGTGGTCGATCGCCCACATGCGGCCCCTGTTGACCGATGAGCATCGCGGCATGACGGCCGCCAACCGCAAATGGCTGTCCGACCAGCTGGCGCGTCTGATCCAACAAATTGATGCGCGCCTGCCGGGCGATGACTGGATCAACCTCGTCGATGAAACGGCGGATGCAGTCATCGGTTACGGTGTCATTAGCCCGTTCCTGCGCGATCCGAGTGTGACGGAGATTATGGTCAACGGTCAACCGGCATTCGGCCTAACTTCTCCCCGCGCTTGGAGCAGGCCGGGTTTAAGATGAACGGCGAGATGTTTGGCGCGGGCACGTTCGGCGCGATGGTTGCGCCACAGCGCAAACGTTGACGTTCACAGATTTTTCCGCTTACCACCTTTATTGTTCCCTTTAATTGAAAACCTTGAGCCTCGATGTTAATATCGGGGCTCAAGCGTTTATAGGCGGCCCGGCAGCTCAGGCCGATCGGATTTAGAGTGAGTTTAGCGCCTGTAATTCGATCGAGGTGAGTTCGCGCCAGTCGCCTAATCGCAGATCGCCCAACTCGATCGAGCCGATCGCGACGCGGATCAAGCGAAGCGTGGGATAACCGACGGCGGCGGTCATGCGCCGCACTTGATGCTTCTTCCCCTCACGCAAAATAATTTTCAACCACGTCGTCGGCTGATACATGCGCACGGGCTTCGATCGCGGCGGCCACAAGGGATCGTCGATGATGCTGACTTGCGCGGGCTTTAACTGTTGTCCGCCGATCGTCAGGCCGCGCCGGATCGGATCGAGGTGACGATCATCGACCACGCCTTCAACCTGAGCATGGTAGGTCTTGGGGTGATCGAACTTGGGATCGGTCAGGCGATGGATCAGTTCACCATCGTCGGTGAACAGCAGCAGTCCTTCACTGTTCATATCCAGGCGGCCGGCCGCATAAATATCGGGCAGGTGGATGAAGGCGTTGAGGGTGAGGCGTCCGTCGGGATCGCTGAAGGTCGATAATACACCGTAAGGTTTGTTGAAGATGATCGTGTGGGTCACGCGTTGAAGCGTAGCAGAGTTAAATCACTTTGACAAGTCGTTGTTCGAGCTGCTATGCCTGAATTACGGCGGCACACTGGCACCGCACTGTCCGAAGGATGTTGCAGTGCAGGTGTGGGCGCCGCCGTGGCTGATCTTTTTGATAACGGGGATGGCTTGATTCGGCTGCGACATCTCTCGATCGCCGCGTTGACCGATCGGGCATTCAATGTGATACTTTGCCATCCCGTCAATCGATCCTGATGGTATGGCAGATCTCCACTTCGATCAATCGACCAAGCCGTTTGATGGGCCGCCCGCCCGGCGCGCGCGACCGATCGCATTTTATTTGCCGCAGTTTCATGCGATTCCTGAAAACGATGTCTGGTGGGGTGCGGGTTATACGGAATGGGTACCGGTCAAAAATGCCAGGCCGTTGTTTCGCGGACATTATCAACCGCACGTGCCGACCGAACTGGGTTATTACGATCTGGCTTCGCCGGACGCTCGATCGGCGCAGGCGCAGCTGGCGCGCGATCACGGCCTTGAGGCTTTTTGTTATTGGCATTACTGGTTCGCCGGCAAGCAAATGTTGGAGCGGCCGTTTAATGCGGTGCTGCGATCGGGCGAGCCGGATTTTCCTTTCTGTCTGGGCTGGGCGAATCATTCGTGGAACAGTGTGTGGTATTTTGGATCGCGCGGCCGCCAACTGATGCAGCAAACGTATCCCGGCCTGGACGATCACCGCGCGCACTTCGAATATTTGCTGGCGGCTTTCGCCGACGATCGATATGTGACGGTCGACGGCCAGCCGCTGTTCTTTTTCTTCCAGCCATACTCCATTCCCGATCTGCGCCGCCTGATCGATCTGTGGCGTGAGCTGGCACACCGCGCCGGACTGAAGGGTCTGTATCTGGTGCTGAACGGCCAAGTGGATGTAACCGGGCTGAGCTCGATCGGGGCCGATGCGGCCTGTTTCGATCCGCTGACTGATCTGCGCCGCCGCTTGATGAAGTTTAAGCTGCCGGGCGATTGGTCGTTTCGATATCGAGTGCGCAGCCAGCTGCGCAAGCCGTTGTTCTTTGCTTATGCCGATGTGACGCGTTATTTGGCGCAAGTGGGCCGGATGCACGAGCATGATCACCCGTTGGTGTACGCCAATTGGGACAACACGCCGCGCGCGCATTATGCCGGCATGGTCTGGCAAAATCCCACCCCCGATCTGTTTCGCCGGCATTTACAGACCGCAATTGAATCGGTCGCCGCGCGGCCCGTTGAGCACCGCTTGATCTTTCTCAAAGCGTGGAACGAGTGGGGTGAAGGCAATTATTTGGAGCCGGAACAGCGCTATGGGCGCGGTTATCTGGAAGCGATTCGCGACGAAATCATGAACGAGCGCAGCGCGGTATGACGCGGTTGGTCTATCTGCCGCTGGCCTTGAAAAACCACTGACGCTTGATCGGTTCGATCGCTCACAGGCTCTATTGCATAGATAGGGCCTGTTTGTTTTTTACTAGCAAAGTAATTACATTTGGTCTTCGCCTCGAAGTGATGCTATACTAAAGCGCACACGAGGAAACAAAATGCAGGTGACAGTCAGCAGCCGAGGCCGAATTCTTATCCCGATCGAGATGCGGAAGAAGTACGGCATCAAGACGGGAACTAGGATCGTGTTCATTAATGAAGGCGAGAGTATTCAACTGCAACCGATCACGCGCGAGTATGTTCATAGCCTGCGGGAAAAATATCGAGGTATGGGATTGCTGAAGGCGCTGATCGCGGATCGGAAGTGTGAGAGAGAGTTGTAGAGCAGCGAGAAACTTTGTAGAAGTTGTAGGGCACACTCTAAGATGTCTTCGAACCAACGCAATCACATCCTCGCTGAATTCGCTCGTTTTACAGGCAAAGTGATGCCTGCCGCATTTTTGCGGAATACTGAAAAATACATACCAGACATTGAGCGCATTCACACTCTTAATTCCGGCATCTACAAGCCTGCATGGACGGAATTTGCTTTGTGTATCAAGATAGCACCCGGCTCTCCGTATGAACACAAAGATGAAGTTATACATTTGGATGATGGTCGCTGGCTGATGACTTACTCGCCGCGTTCGGGCGGATTAGACATATCAGACAACAAAGCCTTAGTCCGTTGTATGGAAGATCGTATGCCCGTAGCGGTTGTTCAACAAGTGACGGACAAGACGCAAGGCTCAACTTACAAAATCTTGGGGCTGGGCATCATCAGTGGTTATGATCCTAATCGAGACGTATTCAATGTTGAGAGTGCAGACCTACCTGCCTTGCAGAAGATCGGCGAAGCCATTCCAGATGAAACCAAACGGTATGAGATGCAGTTATACGCTCAACTCACCAATGAGTTCCAGCCTTTCATTCAAGAAGATCGATTGTCGTATGTTACATCGCTGCCCAAGCGCGACGAAGCCTTTCGAGAAGTGCTGCTCACTGAATATGAGTATGCGTGCGCAGTGTGCGAAATGAAATTCAAACTTGATAATCTCTTTGAAGCCCAAGCCGCACATATCGTTCCGAAACATCGCAACGGCACAGACGATCCACGCAATGGTTTAACATTGTGCCGCACTCATCATTGGGCATTTGATCAAGGTCTCTTCACGCTTTCGCCCGGATATGAAATTGTTGTCAGCCCCGTTACTCAACGCGCCGAGATCAATAAATTTGAATTGGTCGAATTAGCAGGTAAGCCGCTGCACCAACCTCAACGTGACGTGATTCTGCCTCATCCCGCCGCGCTTGATTATCACCGCGAGCATGTCTACAAGCCCTGAGACGTCGCAGAGCGTCGAAGGGTCGCGCGTGAGTTTGCCTTCGTGGATCAATCTTCCTGCCTTGCATAATAGGCCATGCTATAATCTTTGCAT
>JBGQGR010000072.1:0-9002 GCA_041497495.1 Anaerolineae bacterium
CCACCCCGATCGGCATCAGCAGCCCGACGAAGATCTGCACCAACGCAATATTCGGCGGTAAAGTCACTTGAGAAATATCGAAGTTCATGATGTTGCCGGCCAGTGAGGCCAACCCCGACGCGCCGATCACACCCAACGGCAGACCGATCAATAAACCGAGCACGCTCAAGACGACAACGTTGAGTACGTACATGCCAATGATTTGCCGCCGCACCGCACCGATCGATCGCATGATACCGATCTGCTTGATCTGCTGCGACATGATCGCCGAGATGGTATTCACCACCAAGCCACCGGTCAAGAAAATCACCAGAATACCCATCACTTGCAGCACCAGCAGCAGGCCGTTGATTTGATTCTGCGCCCAGTGCTGCCCCGGATCGGCGCTGAAGCCCGGTATCTGAATGCGATTGACCGTGTAGCCCGACCGCTGGATGATGCGATCGCGCGCGAGCCCTGCGACAGCGAGATCGTGTGCGCGGCTAAGTGGATCGTCCGCGGCAATGATATCGATCCGATTGTAAGTCGTGCCTAAACCCATCCAGGCCAGCGTATCCATCGACACGTAGCCGCTGGCCTGATGACCTAAATTGAAAGGCCGCAAGATCAGTGAATGAACAATGCCCACCACGGTCACTGGATAACGGCGCTGATTGTTCACTTCGATAATGATCTGATCGCCGACGTTTACACCCAGCCCGACGGCCGATTGGCGCTCCAGCAAAATCTCGCGCACGCCAGGCACGGCTGCACCTGCTTCAACGTGATACTTATCAATGCGCAGATCACTGAAATCTGCGACCGCGATCAAGTTGATGTCGTATGATTTTCCATCGGCGCGATAGACAGTTTCAGTGGCCAGCCGCTTTGCTTGAGCATCGGCGACTTCCGGCATGCCAGCGACAGCCGTGGCTAAACTCTTATCAAACGGAGAAACAAAAATTTGCACGAGCGCCGGATTGCCAGCGGCGTACGATCCGAACAGATCGCGCTCGATGATGCCTTTGGCGTTGTTGATCATACCGACTGCACCGACGCCAACCGCGATCGATAAGATCACCAGGATCGATCGGGATTTGTGATCCCACAGGTCTTTGAGAATTTTAATCCAGCGGGTGCTTAATTCCATAAACATTCAAACAACCACGGATGACACGAACAAAAAAATAATCCGTGACATCCGTGGTTCTTTCCTCAATGCACCGACCCATTGGCGACAATTTCGCCATCGATCATCTCGATCCGGCGATTGGCCCGCGCCGCGATTTCTTTATCGTGCGTCACCACGAGCAATGTTTTGCCATGATCCACCAAACTTGAAAACAGATCAAATATTTCATGTGCGGTGCGCGAATCGAGGTTGCCGGTGGGTTCATCGGCCACCAAGATTGCCGGATCGTTCGCGAGGGCACGCGCAATCGCCACACGCTGCTGCTGTCCACCGGAGATGCGCGACGGGATTTTGTAAGCATGCTCGACAATGCCAACTTGTTCTAAAAGATGCAGGGCGCGCGATTTGCGCTCTCGGCGTGGATAAGTATTGAGGAAGTCCATCGAGAGTGTGATGTTCTCAATCAATGTCAGTGACGGTAACAACTGAAAGAACTGAAACACCATACCCAGATTGCGGCCGCGCCACTGCGCGCGTTGATCTTCATGCAGCGTATGAATCGGCAGCCGATCGATCACGATCTCGCCCGACGTCGGATTGTCGATGCCCGCCGTCAAATTGATCATCGTCGATTTGCCCGCACCCGATTTGCCCAACACCGCGACAAATTCGCCGCGAGCAATTTGCAGATTGATTCCCTTCAAAGCAACAAATTCGCCAGCCGGAGTCTGATATTTTTTGACGACGTTCCTTAGTTCAATGAAGTTGGAATCACTGTCGGGTTGCAGAGAACCAATCGAGGCCGTGCTTTTTGCTGGCGCTGAATTCATTTAGACTTTCCAAGACAAAGCCGCCTCAATGAGTTGGGCGGCTCGTTAATTCAACAAAGTTTGTTGACAAACGCGCAAGGCAATAGTAACACTAAATCTATTTCCGTCAATGGATTACGCATGCGGCGATATGGCAAATCAGTTGATAGGCGAATTGGATCGAGCGGACATTGAGCGTATGCAAATCCACCGGGCCAGCGCCCTGCTCTTAACAGAAAAACTTCCCCAAAGTGTTGATCATAAATTGCTGCTTGACAGCAACAAAAATTGGCCGTATTATGAAAGCGCTTTCAGAAGCGTTTTCATCCGGCATATTTGGATATTTCAATGTCGCCTCGATCCCGGCAGGCCGCCACAATTCACGATGTTGCCAAACGCGCACGCGTCTCCATTTCGACCGTGAGTCGCGTGCTCAATCGCACTGCGCCGGTATCGGAAGACATCGTTGAGCGTGTTCAAGCCGCGATGTCGAAGTTAAGGTTCGTGCCGCGCACCGCCGCGCGCAATTTGGCCTTGAGCACCACCAACATGCTTGGCCTGCTCCTTACCGATATCTATGGAGATTTTTTTGCGCCGATGCTGAGCGGTATCGATGCTGTAGCATTTGAAACGGGCTATCACTTGTTGATCTCCACTGCAGGGCGAAAAAAATCTAGCGACGAGATTGACCAGTCGCTTGGCGCGCACAATACGGATGGCTTGATGATCTTTGCGGACAGCCTCGACGAATCAGGCATAGCTCATTTCCACGAACGCGGTTTTCCGATCGTCCTGATTCATCAATCGCCGCCCAAGTCGCTGCAGATACCGTGCGTGACCGTTGAGAATAAAGCTGCCTCGCGCAAATTGATCGATCACTTGATTGAAGTACATCACCGCAAACGCATCGTGCATTTGCGCGGACCGCAAGCGCAAGAAGATTCGTATTGGCGCGAAACTGGCTATCGAGAATCGCTGGAGGCCCATGCCATCCCGATCGATCCACGGCTCATTGGCCGCGGCGAATTCGATCGGGTGACAGCGAAGACCACGATCGATCAATTGATCGCGGCCGGCATCGAATTCGACGCAGTCTTCGCCGGGGATGACGAATCGGCGATCGGGGTTATCGACGCACTCAACGCCACGAATCGACGTGTGCCAGCCGATGTCGCCGTGGTGGGCTTCGACGATCAAAGATTATCGGCCTTCCTAACGCCGCCACTGACAACTGTACGCGCGCCCACCGAGGAAGTCGGTCGACAAGCCGCGCAGCAGTTGGTGAAACTCATTCGCACCGGACACGCCGAACCGTTAACTCTATTGCCAACCGAAATGATTATCCGGCGGTCGTGTGGCTGCAACGGATAAAGACGGAGGTGAACCGCACGCCAATACTTGATCATTTTCGATACCCCATCGTGTAATTCTGAATTCACACTATCAGGAGGATTGAAGAATGAAACGCTACTGGCTCACTTTGTTTTCTTTGATGATCGTGGCAAGCATGCTGCTGTCGGCCTGCGGTGGTACAGCTGCAACCGCCACACCGACGAAACCCTCTGCGCCGCCCACTACCGCGCCAGCAGTAAATCCAACAGTCGCGCCCACCAGCGCGCCATCCGCGCCTGTCGAGATTCGATGGTATATCGGTCTTGGCACGGGTGATGCGCCGGAACTCGAAGCGCCACAGCAGGCGGTCGTCGATGGCTTTAATGCCTCGCATCCAAATATTCATCTGACAAAAGAAGTAGTGCTTTACGCGAGTGCCTATGAGACGTTAGCGACACAAGTCACTTCAGGCAATCCACCGGACATCGTCGGACCAGTCGGTGTATCAGGTGCGGAAGGTTTCCACGGCTTGTGGCTCGATCTAACACCTTACATTCAAAAGTCAAATTACGATCTCTCCGTTTTCGATCAAGGTGCGGTCGATTTCTACAAGACCGGCGGTGAAGGGCAGCTCGGCATTCCGTATGCCATTTATCCATCGATGCTGTTCTATCAGAAGGACATGTTTGATGAGGCCAAGCTGAACTATCCGCCCAAGAAAGTTGGCGACAAATACAAATGGCCGGATGGCACTGAAGAAGAGTGGAACTATGCCACATTGCAAAAAGTCGCGATGAAATTGACGGTCGATACAAACGGCAAGACGGCCGATCTCGCTGGCTTCGATCCGAAGAAGATCGCGCAGTATGGTTTTATGTGGCAGGGCCACGATGACGCGCGCGCCATCGGCTCATATTTCGGCGCAGGAAGTCTGGTTGCTGCTGATGGCAAGACCGCGCAAATTCCACCGGAATGGGATGCCGCCTGGAAGTGGACTTATGACAGCATTTGGAAATATCACTTCCAGCCCGATTATGCATTGTATCAAGCCGAAGCCTGGGGCGCGGGCAATCCGTTCGACTCCGGAAAGATCGCCATGGGCATCACGTTTCTGTGGAACACCTGCTGCATGGATAATGCTGGAAAGAATTGGGACATCGCGGTGGTGCCCTCTTACAACGGCAAGACCACGTCCAACCTCAATGCCGATACCTTCCGCATCTTCAAAGCGACTAAACATCCCGACGAAGCCTTTGAAGTGTTGAAGTATTTCCACGGTGATACTCCCGACGTGAAGGCATTGCTGACCGCGTATGGCGCGTTTCCGGCGCGCAAGGCACTTCAGACCTCCTTTATCGATGACCTCAATGCCAAGTTTACGCAGAAACCCGATTGGCAAGTGGCGCTTGATATGGTTAGTTATCCTGACAAGCCGAGCTTCGAAGCCTACTTCCCGAATTACAACGAAGCATTGAATCGAAGCCGGACGTTCTACAATTTGATCATCACCACCGACAAGCTGGACATCGCTGCCGAGATTCAAAAGTTCAAAGATGATCTGCAAGTCATCTTCAATAAGAAATAACTGAACGTTCACAAGACCTCGCGGGTTTTATGAAATCCGCGAGGTCTAACCCTGAGGCAGCCAGCCATGTCGATGTTCTCTGAGCTTACCCGTCCACAAAAAATTCAGCTCAAGAAGTTATCCCCGCTCGCCCGTCGAGAAGCGCGCACGGGCTTACTGTTTTTGTTGCCGTGGATCATCGGCTTCCTGGCCTTCACACTGATTCCGCTGATCGCATCGCTGATCTTTAGCTTCACCAATATCACGCTCACGCAGGAAGAACCGCTCAAGGCCACGCTGGAGAATTATCAAACGCTGTTTATCGATTCACAGGTCGGCAGCTCGTTACTAGTGACGTTGAAGTACGCGCTGCTGGCCCTGCCGATCGGCCTGATCATTCCGATCGCGTTGGCACTGTTGATCAACAGCAAACATCTGCGCGGTCGATCGATCTTCAGAACTTTATTCTACTTAC
The DNA here is from genome assembly GCA_041497495.1 of Anaerolineae bacterium. Lineage (GTDB taxonomy): Bacteria > Chloroflexota > Anaerolineae > Fen-1058 > Fen-1058 > JBGQGR01. Next base: position 5,292 of record JBGQGR010000072.1, read on the forward strand.
CAGCGATTGTGCCCTTCGTCGCCGCAATCTATGCGTGGAACGGCATGCTCAATCCGGAGGCAGGCTGGGTCAATTTGTTCCTGCAATCGATCGGCATTCAAGACCCACCGACCTGGGTCAACGATCCGAATTGGGTTTATCTGGCCTTAGTCATTATCGGTTTGTGGGGCGTGGGCAATAGTTTAGTTCTGTATCTTGCCGGATTGCAAGGCGTGCCCAGCGAATTGTATGATGCGGCCCAAGTCGATGGGGCAGGTTTTTGGGCAACGTTGCGTAACGTCACACTGCCGATGATCTCGCCCGTAATCTTTTACGATCTCACCCTGGGGATGATTGGACTCTTCCAATATTTTCTTGTGCCACTCGTACTAAACAGCGGAACCGGTGCGCCCGGTAATGCGACCATGTTCTTCAATTTGAATTTATATAAAACATTTTTCGCCTATGGCAACATGGGTTATGGCGCAGCGATGGCCTGGCTGTTGTTTGCCATAATCCTGATCGCAACTGTCGGGTTGTTTAAGTCTCAGAAATACTGGGTATTCTACGCGGGCGAGAATCGATAAGGGAGCCATCAAACACATGACGCCGACTGCCTTGAATGCAAAACATCTGGCTCTTAAAAGATCGAAGACCAGTCGGGATTTTGTGAAGAGCGTGATCGTGACTGGATTTGCCAGCCTTTTGGTAATCGCATTCCTCACGCCATTCGCTTACATGCTGTTCTCGGCCTTGAAGACCAAAGAGCAAGTCAGCGAATTGGGCGCGCCGCTCTATCCAGCCGATGCGCCGACGTTTACTTATAACGGCACAACCTATGATGTCTATAGCGTGCCGCTCGATCAAGGCGTCAAAGATTTAGCTCTATTCAAAAAGGGGTTGACTGAAAGTTTCTTCATCGATCCAGCGAATCCAGGAGCCGAACCGATCAAATGGACTGGCTCGTGGCGATCGCTATCGCGCGGCACGTGGACGCTCGCGCCGCATTGGGAAAACTTCACAACGGCCTGGAATCAAATCAACTTCCCACGCATGTTCGGCAATACCGTCTTCTATGCCGCTATCACCGAGATCGGCGTGCTGATCTCCTGCACGCTCGTCGCCTACGGCTTCGCTCGATTCCGGATTCCTGGTAAAGATTTCTTATTCACCATTTTACTTGCGACCATCTTTTTACCAGCGACTGTTACGATCATTCCAACCTATACCTTCTTTCTGAAAATTGGCTGGGTAGGAACCTGGCTGCCGCTGATCGTGCCCGCCTTTTTTGCCAACGCGTTCGATGTTTTCTTCCTGCGCCAATTCTTCTTGACGCTGCCGCGTGAACTCGACGAGGCCGCGATGATCGATGGCGCGGGTCCGCTGCGAATACTGTTCTCGATCGTTCTGCCGCAAGCGTTACCGGCGATCATCGCGATGAGTGTTTTCCATATTGTCTGGGCTTGGAATGATTTCTTCGGTCCGCTGATTTATCTAAGCACCAAGCCGGAATTACAACCGATCTCGGTCGGCTTGCAGAAGTTCAACAGCATCCACACTACCAATCCGAATTTAGTACAAGCCACATCACTCTTGGCCTTAGCCGTACCATTGTTGTTGTATGTATTTGCCCAGCGCTTCTTCAATCGCGGCGTGGTGATTACCGGCGTTGAAAAGTAAGAGACCCTTCGGGTTTTAGAAACCCGAAAGGTCTAACACGGACATCAGCATGAAAGTTGCAGTGATTGGCGGCGGCTCAACCTACACGCCCGAATTGATCAACGGCTTTCTTGCGCGCGTCGATACTTTTCCGCTGCGCGAATTGTGGCTGATGGACATCGATCTGGATCGGTTGGCGATCGTCGGCAAGTTTGCGCAGCGCATGGCGGAAGCGAAGCACGCGCCCTTTAAGATTTATCTGACCACCGATCGAGCGGCGGCCATCCACGGTGCATCATATGTGACAACTCAATTAAGAGTAGGCATGATGGAAGCCCGCCGCCGCGATGAATACCTCGGTCAGCGGCATGGACTGATCGGCCAAGAGACCACCGGCGTCGGCGGCATGGCAAAAGCGCTGCGCACGATTCCGATCATTCTTGAAATCGCGAATGAAATTCGTCGATCGGCGCCCGGCGCGCTGCTCGTGAACTTCACTAATCCAGCCGGCCTGGTAACTGAAGCCCTGCAGCGCTATGCGCCTGATGTCGCTTCGGTCGGTGTGTGCAACGTAGCGCTGAACACTAAAATGCAATTCGTCGACCGATTGCAGAAGCAACTGAACACGACCATCGATCCGGCGCACACTCAATTGAATACACTCGGCCTCAATCATCTCACTTGGCATCGCGGCTTCACGCTCGATGGTGAAGAGATGTGGCCGCACATCCTGCGGGATTTCATCGCCGAACTTCAGGCCGAAGCGGAGCCTGAATGGGACGTTCGCACGATCGAGTCGCTACGCATGATCCCAAATTATTATTTGCAATATTTCTATTACACTCAGCACAAATTGGCCGAACAAAAAAAGTGGCCACCTTCGCGCGCTGAAGAAGTCATGTCGATCGAAGACAGCTTGCTGCGGCAGTATGCCGAACCCGATCGAACGGAGCCGCCCGATGATCTCATGAAGCGCGGCGGTGCATATTACTCAACCGTGGCAACACAATTGCTCAACGCACATTACAACAACCTCGGCGAGACGCATATCGCGAATACGCGACACAATGGAGCAGTTAAGGATTGGCCGATCGATTGGGTGTTGGAACTGCCGTGCCGCGTAGATCGATCGGGGATCCACCCCCTGCCCGTCGAGCCATTGCCCGACGCATGTTTCGGGTTGATCGCGCAGATCAAATCGTTTGAACAGTTGACGGTCGAAGCGGCGGTGCATGGTGATCGCGCTGCGGCTTATCAAGCCCTACTCGTTCATCCACTGGGCCCATCAGCCGATCTCGTTCAATCGGTTTTAGAGGATTTGCTTGAAACACATCGAGCGTACTTGCCGCAGTTTTTCAAATAAAAACTTCATAGATGGGTCGATATTGATGGCCGCCAAGCAATTGATTGTTAATGCAGATGACTACGGCTTAACCGCCGGTGTGTCCGCCGGTATCCGGCGCGCACATTCGAATGGAATTATAACTTCGACGACGGCCCTGATGAACAGGCCAAACGTTGAAGCCGAATTGAAAATCGCCTCGGCGGAATGTCCCGCGCTCGGAATAGGTGTTCACCTCAATTTGACGTCTGGCGATCCGATCCTGCCGCCTGCACAAGTGTCGACGCTCATGAAGGTCTTTGATCAACACGATCACGGACTGCATCGATTGGATATGATCGGACAACTCAAGAGAGCAGAAGTGAGGGCTGAATGGCGCGCCCAGATCGAGAAATTCATCCGCGCCACCGGCCATACGCCTGATCATCTCGACAGCCATCATCACAGTTCATATTACACGCCCGAACTGTGCAGCCTGATGCTTGACATGGCACGCGAATACCATTGCGCGATCCGCTTACCGCTGATCAACTCCGGCGATGCCGGCTCCACGTTCGATGATCTCCCGATCGATCTACGCGACCGCGCCAAACAAGAAATACCCAAAATTTTAATCAACACGATCAATGTACCCAAGCCTGAGCATTTCATCGCTGACTTTTATGATGAGACGGCAACCCAAGAAACATTATTGAGAATCATTGATGCCTTACCTGATGGTGTATCTGAAC
>JBGQGR010000073.1:0-8995 GCA_041497495.1 Anaerolineae bacterium
GGCCGTTGTGATCGAGAATGATGTTGGTGCGGATGCGCACGCTGTCGCCCACGCGCAGATTCACCGGCGCGGGTGTGGGCTGTCCTTCCACGGCCTCATCGCCGAGCGACAATTGAATCACCTGCGCGGGATCCGGTTCGGTCTGCACGGTCAGATCGTAATTCAACTCGTCCAGATTCACCGGCGATCGACCGATCGCATTCGCCTGACCGGACAACGCTTTGATCGCCACATCGACAAACGGCGGCGTCTTGCTATACAACGCATAAACTGCACTGAAGCGTGACAACTGCTCAAGCGTTAAACCCTGCGGCGGCCCGAATAAAAATCCAACCACGCGTTTGTTCGCCAGCAAACTTGGCCGCAGATCGATCAGGGTCTGCGCGGCATCTGCTGACGGCACGTTCGGATCGGCTGCCTGCATCGCCAGCACGACCCATGTTGCAGTATTGAACGCCGGAGTCAGATCGATCGCATTGGGCGCGCCGATGGCAAACGCCTTGAGATCGGTGAAGCGCGTGGTGGTGATGTTCTCCGTCGGCACGCCATACAGTTTCACGATTGTCTGGGCCAGCCCATCGGCCGATAACGTCGATCGCGGCGGACACGTTTTGCAAGACTGCACCACATGCTCATCGGCAGCGATCAAGAACGTATCTTCCGGTTTCGGGATCGGCAGCGCCAAGCGATCGGGCGCGGGATAGATCAACGTCAACGCATCGTTCGCCACTTGCGTGATCGATTCGCGGCTGGTGCCGATTCTCGCGCTCAAGCCGTTGATCGAAACGACGACTTTGGCGGGATCGTAATTGGGATACAGTCGATACTTCAAGCGCAGCACGCGCTGCACGGCGCTGTCCACGCGCGCCTGAAAAGCCGGATCGGTTGAATATTTCTGCCGGAAAAAATCGATCACGCCACGAATCATGCTGGCTTCATCCGCTGAACTATCCAGCACATTTATATTGCGCAGAATCAACACATCGTTGCCGGCTTGAAAAGATTCCAGCGCCGCGTGTTGAGCCGTGATGCCGGCATTGGCGGCCGTCGCGTAATAGTCGCGCACCATCGACGCGCCCACCGCATCGCTGACGATCAGGCCGCTGGCGTCGCGCCACGTTTTCAGGTCCGGCAGATCGATCAAAGTTTGCAGCGCGGCGTTGTCCAAACTGATCGGCCGGGTGCGCTCGCGGATGTTGCCGCTGAAGCCGCGATAACGCACATTCGTGCTCAGCAGCGCATCGGCCCATGGGCGTATTTTTCCGGTCGGGACTTGCAGCAACCGCAGGAATGGCGGCAGATCGATCTTCTTCAAATCATCTAATGATCGATCGATGGTATAGGTGTCACTATCCAGGCTGCCCTGGCCCGGAAAATTTTTCAGCACGGTGGCCAACCGATCGTTTGATCCGGCCCGCAGGCCCCGCACGTAGGCTTGCGCCATCACGCCCACCCAATACGGATCGCCGCCGAAGACATTGACGCCGGGATCGAATGCCGTGTTGGATGGCGAAGTGCGCACATCGAGTGTGGGGCCGAGTAAAAGATTGATGCCGAGGGCGGACAGTTCTTGACCGGCAACTTCACCGATCTTTTCGGCGTCGTCTGCATTCCACGTGGCGCCGATCGCCATGAGGCTGGGCAGTGGTGTGAGGCCGGAAGTAATTTGACTGTTCGGCGCACCGTCACCATCTTGTTCGGTCGCGATGAAGAGAGGAATGAAGGGAGCGTTACCGGCGCGGTTGGTTTGCCGTGCCAGATTTTGCAGTGCGGCGGTTAAGGTGGCCACTTGGGTTGGTGTGTCTGTGCCATTGAGATTATTGATGATGTTGCCATTTTGGATCGATAAGACCACACCGCCGACGCGATAGTTCAGGATGAGATCGGCCACATCGCTGTTCAGCGCGGCATCGACGCCTTTGAAGCTAACGACGAATAACTGCCCGACTTTGGCTTCTGGCGACATCTGCGCGATCAGCCGCGCCACGAATTCATCCTCGCCGCCGGCCTGAGCGAACGCGCTGCTCACTGAGCCAAATAGGAGTGCCGCTATGACTATGCAATGGAGTAATCGAAAAAGTCGGCGCATCATCGCCGGTTAGTATAACTTGCCCGATTGAATGCGTCAATGAAGAGAGTGATCAGTTAATCAGGGATTAGGGATTAGCCAAGCAGTTGATCAGGGATTAGAGATTGGGATCGGGAATTACCCACTACGCAACACACAACAATTTTTCACTCGTCACGTTTCACTCATCACTCGCAGCATTTCGATCACGCCGTCTACGCCGATGGGGAAGCGATGTTGATTGGCGCAGATCAGCGATCGCTCTTCGCGCTGAAACTTCGCCTGGCAGGTGGGACAGCGCAGAGCAGCCAGCACAGTGACCGATCGGGCGTCAGCTGCCCCAGCCGGCTTGATCGACCAGACCAGATCGTAATCGATCTGCCAAACTTGCGTGGTCACATCGATTTGGCCTAAGGCTTTCAGCAGCGCTTCAAAATTTCGTTTGCTAAGCGTTTTGCCGGGCAGCTGCCAACGTCCGCTGGCAATTCGATTTGAGACCAGCAGCATGCCGCCAGGCTTCAATACGCGGATGCATTCTTGCAAGGCGGCCGGTGGGCTAGGCATAAACTCTAAAGATTCAAGACAGGTCACTGCATCGAAGGAGTTGTCCTCGCAGGGTAACGGAACAGAGTGCTGCCAGAGCCATGTCAATCGATCGCGATATGCGGCGACATAGGTGGTTGCCTCGTGCAGCATTTGTCGCGCATTATCCAGTGCCACTACTCGACCGCGAAAATTTTTCTGGTTGAATAACGTCAGCGGTAAACGCGAGGTGCCCGTCGCCACATCCAGCACCAGCGGTGTGGCTGTGCCTTGCAGCGAGAGACTCAATGGTATGCCGAGATATTCTGCGTCGGACTTCGCCGAGTATTGTTTAATGTGATTGTATTTTTTGGCCGTGATGTCGTACAGGAAAGCAACCACGCGCTTGCCTAAATATGCGCCTTCGGCCAGAACAAGTTGCCAATACAAAAAAAGACCGATGAAGGTGATGACCAAGATAGGCAGAAGAGGAGACATGAAGAAAGCTAATCAGGGATTAGGTATCGGGAAAACGGTTGCGCACTATGCGCCCCGCAATACGTTAACGAATTGCCAATGCCGCAATCAGCATGCTGAGCATCAACCACCACTGCGCCGACCGAGCGAAGGTGTGGCCGCGCAATATCGTGGACAGCAGCGCTTGCGCGACCAAAACAGTGATCAAGGCGAACGCGGCTAAGGGCTGTTGCAGAACGATCAAGACGATCACGATCAAGAGTTGCGGAATCAACCAGCGGCGCGCTGATTTTTCATGTTGAATGATCTCGATCGCGCCGCTGTACGCCAATGAAAAGAGGATCGCAATTACAAACGAGATGAGGCGGACATCGCTCAACGCGGCATGGCCGAGTATCCAGGCGAGGCCAACGTCCAACAGGCCGTGTATGATCGAAACCGCGCCGCGCCGCACACGTCGAACGAGCAGGGCGATCTGGATCAGCGCAAAAGCCGCCAGACTCAACGCGAGTGCTTGCCAGCCGATGATGATGCTGAGCACGATACCTAACCCGATCGAAACGAGCGCCGTCAGGACCGACGAGCCTAAGTGCGGCCACAACCCCGATCGGAACCAAACGATCGATCGGTTTAGCCAGTGCTGCGCTCGATAGGCAGCTGAGCCAGGTTGAGTGAACGGCAACGATCGGGTTGGTTGATCGATCGATGCTTCCGGCCAACGCGCGAAGACCTCCGACCAATTTGTTTCGATCAACGTCCACCACAGCGTCCCCCAAATACCGTCGGCCAACAGCACTGCCAGGACGGCGAATAATATATCGTGCCCGCGCCACGCAAATGTGCCGCCGGCAATGAGGCCACAGATCACCGCCCACGCCGGGCCAAGCCACAAGGCGCGTTCGCGCGTGGGGATGTGCAAGCGAATGAGTTGTCCGGTTTCAAGTCTCAAAATGAATTCCTAATTCATGGCTTACCTTACGCGAGTTGTCATTTCGAACCGCGCAGCGGTGAGAAATCTCTGTGACAATCGGCGTTATTAGTTAATAGGGGCAGAGATTTCTCGCTTCGCTCGAACTGACAATACGTAACACCAGTTTTTAATGCAAAATGCTTAATGTCTTTGAGTTTACTCGGCATTGAACATTGTGCATTATTCATTCATAAATATTTTTCCGTTCTCAGCCATGCTTCCGTTCGTAACATGCCTTCATCGAATGAAACGCGCGGCGACCATTTTAATAAGCGCCGGGCTTTTGCGGTGCTGAGTTGACAGCAGCCGGTTACAAAGCCGATCAACTTCCGATTAATCCCACTGGGCTGATGACTAATCTTTGTTCCGATCTCAATCAGCGCGGTGCCCAGCCAGACCACCGCCGCCGGGATCGATCGGGCAGACCGACCGGCCATCGTTGCATATCGGCCAAAAAAGTCGCGCCATTCAACATCGGCGTCGCTGATGGTAAACGCTTCGCCGATCGCTTCCGGGCAAATGGCAGCGGCGAGATACGCATCGATCAGGTTATCAATGTACGCCGGATGAGCAAGGCCATGTCCGCCCGCGATGAGCACCGGCAGTCCGCGTTTAGCTAAAGCGATGGGCAGAGTTGTCCAACCATGATTGCGCGGCCCATAAACTTCGGCGGGCCGAATGATCGTAATGCCAAAGCGATCGGTCGCGGTTGCCAGTGCGGTGCGTTCGCCTAATGATTTTATTTCCGCATACAGATAGACGGGCCAGTGCGGTTGCTTTTCTTCAATCACGCCCGCAAGCAGCGGCCCATAGACGGCGATACTGCTGGTGTAAATAAAGCGCTGCGCGCCGGCTGATCGAGCGGCGAGCGCTAATTGAGTTGTGGCTTCCACGCCGATCGCGTAGGCAGCTCGATGTGAGTTAGGCGATCCCGACCAACCCGCGACATGAAAAATGATCTCACAGTCTTTAACCGCACGATCGAATCGATCGGCCTGGCGCAGATCGCCTTGAACGATCGCTACTCGATCGCGCAGCGAGGGTCGCAATCGATCCGGATCGCGGACCAGCACACGCACTCGCGCGCCGTCACTCACCAAGCGTTCGGCCAGATGACTGCCGATGAAACCCGTCGCGCCGGTGACGAGCACCGATCGATCTTGCCACTGAGAAAACATCAAAATGAATTCGTGTGTTGTACAAGTGCGCAGAAAATTTTGGGCGCAGATTTCCAGGATTTCGCAGAAAAGTTCATATCTGCGTCATCAGCATTGATCCACGTCGCAAAAATCATTGATATACTTCAGGATTCACGCAATTGGGCAGTCGATCGCCTGTGAGGCCAGCTAGCAAATTGGCAGCGGCCATCGCCGACATTTTGTTGCGCGTTTCGAAACTGGCGCTGGCCATGTGGGGCGCGATGATGATGTTGTCTAATTTCAACAACGGGTCATCCATTTTGATTGGTTCAGGATCAGTCACGTCGAGCGCGGCATACGCGATGATGCCGGTCGATAACGCGCGATGCAGCGCCGCTTGATCGATCACCGGCCCGCGCGAGGTGTTGATCAGGATCGCGGACTTCTTCATCCACTTAAAGCGCTCGTCGTTTAAGAGATGGTGCGTCTGTGGCGACAAGTAGGGATGCAAAGACACAAAATCGGATTCGCGCAGCAGCGTTTCCAGATCGACAAAACGCGCGCCATAAGTTTGTTCGGCTTCAGGATAATGTTGCAAGTCGTGATAGAGAATCCGCATGTCAAAACCCATCGCGCGTTTGGCTACACCTTGGCCAATGCGGCCAAAACCGACGAGACCCAGCGTCGCGCCCGTCACATCGGGGCCGAGAAAATCGATCGGGCCCCAGGTTTTCCAGCGGCCGGCGCGCGTAAATTTATCGCCTTCGACGACGCGGCGCGCGGCGGTCATCAACAATGTCCAGGCAAAATCGGCGGTGGTGTCAGTTAAAACGCCGGGTGTGTTGCCCACGGGAATCCTGCGCTTGGTCGCTTCCGGAATGTTGATGTTGTCGAAGCCGACGGCCATTTGGCTGATGACTTTCAATTGTTTGCCGGCCGCATCCATGAGATTCGGATCGACCTTGTCGGTTAGCAAGCACACCAAACCATCGATCCCTTTTACTTTTTGCAACAGCACATCATGCGCTGGCGGCAATTCATCCGGCCAGATTTCAAGGTCGACTTTCTCGCGCAGCATCTCTATACCTCGATCGGGAATGATGCGGGATACAAATACTTTGGGTTTTGACATGAGTGTGTGATAAGTGAGGAGAGATAAGTGAAAGACAAATTGTCTTACCTTTCATCCTTCCGCCCTCATCCTTCATCCTTTCATTTGATTTCCGGCCCGGCTGTCCAATCATAACCGATCGATGGATCGTCATGCGGAATGCGGCCTTCGTCGTTGGGATTGTAAACGTTCGAGGTGATGTAGAAGACGTGCGCGGGCCCGTGCAGCACTCGATAGCCATGCGCCACGCCCGGCGGAATCTTCAATAGTTTGGCCGGATGTTGATCGCCCATCAAGATTTCCATCAATTCGCCGCGCGTGGCCGAATCTTCACGTCGATCATACAACGCGGTCTTCACCACGCCGATGGGCACGTACCACCAGTCGATCTGCTGTTGGTGAATGTGCCAAGCCTTGGCCGCGCCTTGATTCGTCACGGTGTGACTCCACTGGCCAAAGCCCTCTTTGAAAATGGGATCGGTGGCGCGGATGATTTCCCGAAAGAACCCCCGCTCATCGGCGTACGTCACTAATTCTTTGATTTCAACTCCGGTGATCATGCCTACTCCTCATCGAGCGAGATCAAACCCCGCCGCGCGGCCTCGGTCACCGCTTCGGTGCGATTCGACACTTCCAGTTTGGCTAAGATGCTGCTGACGTGATATTTGATCGTCCGTTCGTTGACCGTCAGCCGATCGGCGATCTTCTTGTTGGTGAAGCCTTGAGCCAACAGCCGGAGAACGTCCATCTCGCGCGGCGTCAAGCGTTCCTCTAAATGGCTCATCATCACGCACCTCGCTGCCTATCAGATCGATTATACAACTGAGTATAATGGCTGAGGCCAAATTGCGACGGGCCGAATAACGCCAGGGGGTGAGTGAAAGGTATTATAATCTACTGCTTAAGGCTTGTCCATCGATCGATGAGCCGAGCCAACCTCAGGAGACACGATGACGAAAAAATTAATTTGGATGCTGGTGTGCTCGATAATGATCGCAAGCTGCGCCAAGTTGGTCGAACCGGGATCGCAGACCGGCCCGATGGCTGTGCCATCGATCGCGGCTCCGGCCCTGCTGCCGACGATCGAACCGACAGAGACGAGCATCGAATCGCCATTGCCTACGCCCTTTGACTCGCCCCTCGCCTCGCCGCTGGAATCGCCTTTAGCCGCGCCGGGTGTTATCGGACAAGAGACACTTGTCCAACAGGCGATGGATGAGTTGTCGGGCCGACTGGGGCTAAGTACGAGTGAGATTGCAGTGCTGAGTGTGAATCAGGTCGAACTATCCATTCCAGATGTGGCTTGCCCAGCTGCTAACTCAACGTCGGTATCACCCGTAACACCTGCCCAGACGATCGGTTGGGAGATTGTCTTAACAGCCCATCAGATCAATTACACTTATCACGCGCATGGGCGAGACATTGTGCCGTGTACCCCTCAGCCATGATTGTCCCCTTTATAGCCTAAGTGTTGAAAGAAGGAAGCCCGCAGCAATTGCTGCGGGCTTCGACTTCATTTATTCACTCGATCGGTTGATCAATAAGACCGTACTGAAAGTACGTTACTTCAAGAAGTCTACAACAACCAATAACAAAAGCGGAGACGATGTTTTGTCTCCGCTTTTGTTTGTGTTACGGAATTACATTAGCCACAGCGTTTTATTGCTTCAACACAAGCGGCAAGTAGCGCTGATACCAACCAATGGTGATTTGCGCTGTGTCCATCACAGAGCTAAATCCATTGTTGGCTGTCACGGTGACTGTCTTGGTGCCCGTCACTGGCCAACTAAAGCTGACCATATCACTGGCTCCGCCGCCGGTGTGCACCACGGTCGATTGGCCTGTGGCTTGCCAAGTATACGTGATCGGCTGCGTCGTCGAGATTGGACTGACCGGAGCGGTGAAGTCATAGCTATGGTTCACGAAACCATTTGCCGCACCACTGATCGTTACGCTGGTCGGCGGGATGCCGGCCAAAGCGACTATCACTTGTTTCGTGTTCATCGCCGAACCGTAGCCGTTATTGGCCGTGACGGTGATGGTCTTTGTCCCGGCGGTTGACCAGTTGAACGTGGCCGTATCGCTTATACCGCCGCCGGTGTGGACCATAGTCGACTGGCCCGTGGCTTGCCAAGTATAAGTGATCGGTTGTGTTGTTGAGGCTGGCGTGACCGGAGCAACATAGTTGTAACTCGCATTGGTAACGCCACTTGCCGGGCCACTGATTGTCACGCCGGTCGGCGGGACGCTGATGACGACTTGCGTCGTGTTCATCACCGAGCCGTAGCCGTTATCGGCGGTGACCGTGATGGTCTTTGTCCCGGCGGTCGACCAGTTGAACGTGGCCGTATCACTGATACCGCCGCCGGCATGCACTACATCCGATTGGCCGGTGGCTTGCCATGTATACGTGATCGGCTGCGTCGTCGTGACCGGAGTGACCTGAGCGACGTAGCTATTGTTTGTATTCACGTTACCGCTCGACGGACCATTGATCGTCACGCTGGCCGGTGGGACCCCGATCGCGACTTGCTTCGTACTCGTCTGCGTGCCGTGGCCGTTATCGGCCGTGACGGTGATGGTCTTTGTCCCGGCAACCGCCCAATTGTATGTGACCGTATCGGTTATATTGCCGACATGCACCACATTCGATTGGTCGGTGGCTTGCCACGTATACGTGATCGGCTGCGTCGTCGTGACCGGAGTGA
>JBGQGR010000074.1:0-8948 GCA_041497495.1 Anaerolineae bacterium
ATCACGCAACGATTGCTGATCTGATCCACATGCAAGCGAGGCAACATGCCGATCGCGTATATATTCGATTAAACGATCAAACATGGACTTACGCTGAAACCGATCGGTTAGCTGCGGCTCTCGCGGTTGGGCTGATCGATCTCGGTCTGCGCCCCGGCGATCGATTGGCGATCATTCTCCCCAACGTGCCCGCGTATGTGATCACAATATTTGCCGCCGCCAAAGCGAATTTGATTTTGGTGCCGATCAATATCCGTCGCAACAAAGCCGAAGTGCAGACGCGCTTGATCAAAACGGGCGCGGTCGCGCTGATCACCGATCGGTCTGCGGTCGGCCCCGGCAATATCGATCATCTGACATTGGCCCATGAGTTGCAGATCAATTTGCCTGAACTCAAACACATCATCTCACTCAATGGCGATTCAGCCGATGCCGTTTCGTGGCAAAAACTTTTAACTTCAAGCGGCACAGTATCTTCATCAACGAAGCCCACTGATCCAGCCGCGATCGTTCACACGCTCGGCAACACCGGCGAGCCGCGCGGCGCAGTGTTGACGCACGGCGGACTGATGCACAACGCAGCCACGATCGCTTCCAACTTGGCTTGCACGCCCGATGATGTTTTTCTCGGCGCAGTGCCGTTTTCAAATTCATTCGGTCTCGCGCCGACGATTCTCGCCTGCGCGATCGCGGGCGCGCAGTTGGCCTTGCTGCCCGCGTATCATCCCGGCGAGGCGTTGAAGTTGATCGAGCACGCGCAGGTCACCATCCATCACGGCGTGCCGACGATGTTCGCGCTCGAACTCAATCATCCTAATTTTCGATCGGAGGCGTGCGCCAGTTTGCGCACCGGTGTCATGTCGGGTGCGCATTGTCCACCCGATCTCGCGACGCGCGTGCGCGAGCAGATGCACTGCAATCTCATTTTGGCTTATGGACTTACCGAAGCATCGCCCGCGGTCACGATGACGCATCTCGATGATGGCCCGATCACCGCGACACAAACAGTAGGCCGTCCGCTTGAAGGTGTAGCAGTGAAAGTGATCGGCCCCGATGGATCGACGCTGCCCAACGGATCTGAAGGTGAACTCTGCGTGCGCGGTTATAACGTGATGCAAGGTTACTGGAATGATCCCAAACTGACCGCGCAAGCGATCGATGCCGAAGGTTGGCTGCACACTGGCGATCTCGCCGCGATCGATCCGGATGGGCCGGTGCGCATCGTTGGGCGTAAAGGTGAAGTGATCAATCGCGGCGGCTTCAAGATTTATCCCGGCACGATCGAGATGGTGCTGCGATCGTATCCCGGTGTCAAAGAAGCGGCGGTTGTCGGCATCCCCGATGTGATCTTCGGTGAACTGCCCATCGCCTGCGTGGTGCGCGCGCCCGGCGCTGATTTCAGGGCCGATCAACTGTTATCTTTTGCGTCACAAAATTTAACGGACTACGCCGTACCCGATCGAGTCGTGTTCTTCGAAGCGCTGCCGCGTCGAGGCAGCGGTCCGGTGCAGAAAGATATTTTGCGCGAACGGATTCGGATTCGCGGCCACGCTTGGAAGTTCGGCAAGAACATCGACACGGATGCGATCATTCCGGCGCGGCATTGCAACACCGCCGATCCGCGTGAGTTGTCGCAGCACTGCATGGAAGACGCCGATCCCGATTTCGTGCGCAAGATGCGGCGCGGCGATGTGATCGTGGCCGACACGAACTTCGGCTGCGGCTCATCGCGCGAAGTCGCGCCGATCACGATCAAGGCCGCGGGCGTCTCGGCGGTGATCGCCAAATCGTATGCGCGCATCTTCTTCCGCAATTCGATCAACATCGGCTTGCCAATCTTGGAATGTGCGTCTGCTGTCGACGGCATCACCGAAGGCGATGAGATCGAAGTCGAGCCGGCCACCGGCACCATCCGCAACCTGACGCGTGGCGAAACCTATCGGGCTGAACCGTTCCCCGATTTTCTGCAGCGCATCATCGATCGCGGCGGGTTGCTGGCGTATGTTGAAGAACGGCTAGCGGCGAAAAACTGACGACTTAGCGTAGTGCGTAATGTGTAAAAACGGAACCCGTTGCCTTCGGCAAGGGCAGGCACACACCACGCAACACGTAATACTCAACTCTCAATTCTCGACAAGCGACAACACATGAACCCTATTAAACATCTCTTGCAAGAACACGTTGACATCATGGCACAGATTGCCGATCTGCGCGCGGCGGCACGCGACCTTTCAATGCGCGGCGATGCGGCTTTGCCTGAAGCCCTGCCGGTGCTGCGCCGCATCGGTCACATGATGGAAACACAGTTGGCGCTGCATGCCAGAAAAGAAGACGAGGCACTCTTTCCCGCAATTGAAGCGGCATTAGGCGCAGACGGATCGCCGACGATACCGATGCGGCAGGATCACAAAGACATTCATGCGCAAGGCGAATTGATGCGCCAAACACTGCGCGAACTCAACGAGGTGCAGCATCCGGCGATCGAGTCCGGCGGCGCGCGACTGCGATCGCTGGCGGCTGACGGCGGCAGCGCGGCGAGTTTGCGCACCACAGCGGAAGAGATCATCGATCTGCTCGACGCGCACTTCAACAAAGAAGAGCAGATGCTCTTTCCCATGACGGAGAATTTGCTCGACGAAGAAACACTCGACGCCGTCGGCGCAAAAATGGAGGCAATGAAATGAAACCTACGGCGGACGTCGTCATCATCGGCGGCGGAATCATGGGCACCAGCACCGCATTTCAATTGGCCCGGCGCGGGTTGAAAGTCACTCTGGTCGAGAAGAGTTTTTTGGCCGGCGGCACCACTGGAAAATCGTCGGCCATCGTCCGCCAGCATTATTCAAACGAACCGACCGCGCGCATGGCACTGTATTCACTGCGGATATTCCAGAACTTTGCCGAAGTCGTCGGCGGACACGGAGTATGCGGCTTTGTTCCGACCGGGTTCGTGGTGCTGGCCTCGACCGATCAACGCGCGGGGTTGGAAGCTAACTTGAAACTTCAGCAGCGTGTCGGTATTCAGACGCGCCAGCTCAGTGCCGAAGAGCTGCGCGAAATCGCACCCGGCCTCGCCGATACCGGCGCGGTCGTGGCGGCTTACGAGCCGGAGAGCGGCTACGCCGATCCTTCCGCCACGGTGAATTCGTTTGGCGATGCTGCGCGGCGTTATGGCGCGACGATCCTGCAAGATACCGAAGTGGTGGGCGTGCAGATGCAAAGCGGCCGGGTGCAGGGCGTGATGACCAATCGGGGCGAGATCGCCGCCGGTGCCGTCGTCAACACCGCCGGCCCGTGGGGCGCGCGCATCGCGCACATGGCCGGGATCGAGCTGCCCATTCAGCCGTGCCGGGTGCAGGTGGCGCTCTTCTCGCCGCCGCCGGATGATCGACCTGCGCCCTTTGTCTTCATCGACTTTCCCAATGGAACTTACATGCGGCCGGAAACCGGCGGCTTGATATTGGCCGGTTCGATCGATCCCATCGAGGCGACTTTCCACGCGGACCCCGACCAGTACAACGAACGCGTCGACTTTGACTTTGTGAGTGATACAGGCGCGCGTCTCGCGCGGCGTTTCCCGTGCGTGGAACGCAGCGAGAGCAGGGGCGGTTACGCCGGGGTCTACGACGTCACGCCCGATTGGCATCCGGTGATTGACGAAGCCCCGCCGGGCAGCAGGTTCTTTATCGCCGCCGGGCACAGCGGGCACGGCTTCAAATTGGGGCCGGCCGTGGGCGTGATGGTGGCCGATCTCGTCACCGGCCAAAAGACGGCGGGGCTTGACCCGGTGCCTTTTCGTTTATCACGCTATGCTGAAGGCGCGCTCATCCGAGGTCAGTACGAGTATAGCATTGCGGGTTAACCCAAAACTTATTCGCCGAGGAAACAGGATCAAGTCATGATCGAATTCGCTCTGACCGATGAACAACGTGAGTTCCGCGATCTCGCGCACAAATTTGCCGAGAAGACCATCCGCCCGATCGCGCCGGAGGCAGACGAAAAAGAAGAAGTGCCGTTGGATGCGGTGAAGAAGGCTCATCAAGCCGGATTGATCACGGTGGCCTTTCCTGAAAAATACGGCGGTGGCGGTGTCGAGAGCGTGCTGACCAAAGCCATCATCGATGAAGAAATTTTCTGGGGCTGCGCCGGTATTGGGACGCTCATCGGGGGTGTGGGTTTGTGCGCCACGCCGATCTTGTTGGCGGGCACCGAAGAGCAGAAGGAAAAATATATTACGCGCTTCTGCGATCCCGGCAAAGTCACATTGGGCGCGTACGCGCTGACCGAACCGGCCGCCGGTTCCGATCCGGCCTCGATGACGACTTCGGCGCGACGCGAAAAAGATAAATACATTCTGAATGGCAGCAAGACGTTCATCACCAACGCAGGGATTGCGGACATCTACCTGGTCTTCGCCACGATCGATCCGGCGCGCGGCAAGGATGGCATCACCGCGTTCATCGTCGAGAAAGATTGGCCGGGAGTGACGGCGGGCCGCAAAGAGAGGAAAATGGGCATTCGCGCGTCGCACACCGCCAGCATCACGTTCGATAACGTCGAAGTGCCGATCGAGAACCGGCTGGGCCAGGAAGGTGAAGGCTTCAAGGTCGCCATGCAGACTTTCGATATTACCCGATCGCACATCGCGGCCGGCGCAGTCGGCATCGCGCGCGCGGCATATGAGTATGCGTTGGGTTACGCGCACGAGCGCAAGCAATTCGGCAAACCGATCGCCTCGTTTCAAGCGATCGCGTTCATGCTGGCCGACATGGCGATGCAGATCGACGCGGCCCGCTTGCTGGCGTGGCGTGCGGCATGGTTGTATGACACCGGGCAATCGTGCACCACCGAAGCGAGCATGGCCAAAGCGTTTGCCGCCGACGTCGCCATGAAAGTCACGACCGATGCCGTGCAGATTCTCGGCGGCTACGGTTACATGCGCGAGTATCCGGTAGAGAAGTGGATGCGCGATGCGAAGATCATGCAGATCTATGAAGGCACGGCGCAGATTCAGCGGCTGGTGATTTCGAGAAGGTTGAAGACGTGACGAGTGGCAAGTGGCAAGTTGCAGGTTTCAAGTGAAGAGTAAAGAATGAAAAGTGGTAACTGTTCAGCGTCATGCCCGAATGCTTTCGGTACGCACTGCGTGTTTCGGTACGCCCTGCGGGCTTTACCGCACGGGTACCGCATGTGTATCGGGCATCCAGCTTGACGCTGGACAGATTACGCTGATAAGGTTTCTGGATTCCCGCCTAAAGCGTGCGGGAATGACACCCAACATCGGACTAAGTAGTTACGAAAAGTGAAAGATTATTTCACGCATCATGTAATCACGTTATCACGCAACACGCAGTACGTCATCACGTTATAGAGGAACACTCACATGAAGACTTACAATATCGGCGTGATCGCGGGCGATGGCATTGGGCCGGAGGTCGTGAACGAAGGCCTCAAAGTTTTGCGCGCGGTGAAAGATGGCTTCGACGTCAATCTGGTCGAATATCCGTACAGCGGCGCGCATTATCTGAAGACTAAAGAACTGGTGCCCGATCGTGTCATCGACGAATGGCGAACGCTCGATGCGGTGTTCCTCGGCGCGATCGGACATCCCGGTGTTGAGCCGGGCCTGGTGGAACGATCGGTCATCATGGGACTGCGGATGGGACTCGATCTGTATGTGAATCTGCGGCCGGTCAAACTTTTCGCCGAGCATCTCTGTCCGCTCAAAGGCAAAACACCAAGCGATGTAGACTTCGTCGTGATCCGCGAAAATACTGAAGACGCCTACGGCGGCATCGGCGGTGTGTTCCGCAAAGGCACGCCCGATGAAGTGGCAGTGGCCGAAATGATCTTCACGCGCAAAGGCACCGAGCGCATCATTCGGTATGCGTTCGAACTCGCTCGATCGCGAACCCCCCACCGTCTCCCCCCCTCTTCAACAGGGGGAGTGAAACGCCCGAAATTGACGATGGTCGACAAAGCCAATGCGATCCGCGCACAAGATTTGTGGACGCGGACATTTTCCGAAGTGGGTGAAGAATATCCCGATGTCGATCAGAATCATCTGTACGTCGATGCGTGCTGCATGTTGATGATTAAAAGCCCGGAAGCCTTTGACGTCGTCGTGACCACGAATTTATTTGGCGACATCATCACCGATCTCGGCGCGATGATTCAAGGCGGCATGGGCACGGCCGCTTCCGGCAATATTCATCCGGGCAAGAATGGAATGTTCGAACCGATTCACGGCTCTGCGCCCGACATTGCCGGACAAAGCATCGCCAGTCCGATCGGCGCGATCTTGTCAATCGGGATGCTGCTGGATTTCCTCGGCGAGAAACGCGCCGCCGATCAGATCGAAGCGGCGATCGCGCAACTGCTGACCTCGCGCCGCATTCCATCCGCCGATGCGAACAGCGGCTTGAAGACATTTGAGATCGGCGATCTGATCGCGCGCGAGGTTTCGATCGACGCGCGGGAAAAGATTTAGAGAAGTAGATTACGAAAGCATCCTGAGCGGAGTTCCGCACGTCTTTCGCGGAACATAGTCGAAGGACGCGATGCAGTGAAAGGCCTTGACCTCTCGCATAATCCGCGTTCTTCGACTACAGCCCGAAAAAGCGCGGGCTTCCGCTCAGAATGCTCTCACTTTTCTATCGTAGAGATTGCTTCGCCGCTGCGCGGCTCGCAATGACGCAAGGAGTCAACATGGACTTTCAATTTATCGATTGGCAATCAGGCGAGGGTGTCGCTTGGCTTACACTCAAACGGCCACCGCTCAAC
This sequence comes from Anaerolineae bacterium, assembly GCA_041497495.1. Taxonomy (GTDB): domain Bacteria; phylum Chloroflexota; class Anaerolineae; order Fen-1058; family Fen-1058; genus JBGQGR01. The sequence continues at coordinate 6,784 of JBGQGR010000074.1, forward strand.
ATCATCAACATCGCGATGCTGCGTGAATTCAGTTCGGCACTGGAATTGATTGCGCGTGACGAATCATTGCGCGTCTTGGTCTTGCGCGCCGAAGGCAAAATGTTTTCGGCCGGCGTCGATGTGGCCGAGCACACGCCCGATAAAGTGAATGAGATGATCCCGTTATTCGATCGGGTGTGCGGGACCTTGGCGGATTTTCCAACGCCGACGCTGGCCGTGGTACACGGGCACGCGTTGGGCGGCGGGTGTGAACTCGCGTTGTGTTGTGATCTCATCATCGCGGCGCAGGGCGCGAATTTCGGTCAGCCGGAGATCAAATTGGCGACCATTGCGCCGATCGCGGCGCTGCGTCTGCCCGCGCAGATCGGTTATCGACGCGCCGCCGAGTTGTTGTTCACCGGCGAGCCGATCGGATCGATCGAGGCCGCGCAGATCGGCTCGATCAATCGCGCCGTTCCGATCGCCGAATTGGATCAGACCGTCGATCAAATCATCGGCAAGTTAACCAACCTGAGCGGCGCGGCGCTGCGGCTGTGCAAACGCGCGATCCGCCTGGGCGGCGATGGTTGGAATAATCTGGCGGCGATGGAAAAGTTGTATCTGGATGAATTGATGTCGACTCAAGATACGCAGGAAGGCTTAGCCGCCTTCATGGCAAAGCGTCCGCCGCTGTGGAAACATCGCTGAGATTTGTGGGCTGCCACGTGTTTCTCTCGACCACGATCAGTTGCGGCCTGCAGACAATCCGCATGGCGATGCGATGCTCCTGCCTAGCCCCTCACGGCTAGCCGTGAAGGGAACCGTGTGGTGCGCGGGGCAGATCGATCATCACCTACAACGTCTATCTGCCACTCGCCTTGAAGAATTTCTAGACGTAAGTGTGAAAAACTGACGGCTCGCTGTATCTCCAAAACACACATTAAGTTGCTTACCTCGCGCCTCGCAGTTTAATCTCTGCGTGTGGTCTTCAATCAAATACACCTCAGTGTGTCCTCTCGAGGGGCTGACCACTGAGACCAGTTCATCGCCTAAGGAGGCAAACATGAACCGCAATTTCGTCGTTGGATTGGTCGGTAGTCTCGTTGGATTTGGAATGGTGTTCATTCTGCTTAGCGCGGCCGGCATCGTCGGCGCGCGCAGAGCCGAAGTTAGATCGGATGTGTCGCGCGCCAACGAAGTGACTGCCGCCACGCCGCTCACTTCGACTTTTACCTATCTGGGCCAATTAACAAACGGCGGCAAGCCGGTGAATGCCGTGTGCAACATGGCCTTTCGTTTGTACGATGCTGTATCGTCCGGCAATTTGATCGGTAACCCGATCACAGCTACAGTCCCGATTACCAAGGGCCTGTTCAGCATCGGCCTGAACTTTGGATATAGTGCCTTTGATGGCACTGGCCGCTGGCTCGATATTCAGGTCAACTGTACAGGCACGTTTGTGCCTTTGACGCCGCGACAGTCTTTGGCCGCCACACCGTATGCCTTATACGCGCTTTCGACTGGCGCACTGCAAAGTTATCCCGTCACCACGACGGCGCCAAGTTCCGGCCAGGTCTTGAAATGGAATGGCAGCGCGTGGATACCGGGTATCGATAATAACAGTGGCGACATCACCGCGGTCTATCCGGGCCTCGGTTTGATCGGCGGCGGTGCGATGGGCGATGTGACGTTGACGGTGAACTTCAGCGGCACCGGCTTAGCTAATACCATCGCGCGCAGCGATCACACGCATAGCGGCAGCGACATTACCAGCCCGGTCGCTACCGCAACGTTGGCGTTAAGCACAACTCAATCGGCTTGGAGCGGAATCAACGGCAAGCCCGCTAGCTTTGCCGACAACGTCGATGACAACACAACCTATTCGAACGGCTTCGGCTTGAATCTCGCGGGCACTGTCTTCAATGTAGTGACCAGCACGATTCAAGCGCGCGTGAGTGGAACCTGCGCAAGTGGCAATGCCGTCCGCAGCATCGCCGCCGATGGCAGCGTGACGTGCGAGCCGGTGAGTGGCGGCGCAGGCGACATTACGGACGTCAACGCCGGGTCCGGACTGTCTGGTGGCGGCCCGAGTGGTAATGTCACTTTAACGGTCGCTTTTTCTGGCACGGGTAGTGCCAGCACCGTCGCCCGCAGCGATCACAATCACGACGCAACTTATGCGCCTC